>JANQLZ010000078.1 GCA_028280325.1 Bacillota bacterium | reverse complement strand
ATCAGTTTAGAGGCCATCATTGGGATCAGGGTTAAAGACGTAACCAAAGAGGCGAACAGCGATAAGGTAACGGTCAGAGCCAGCTCTCGAAAAATTTCTGAGGTAATTCCGTCAATAAATACTATCGGCAGAAAAACGGCCACCGTAGTGAGCGTAGAAGCAGTAACTGCCATAGCCACCTCTCCGGCTCCGTATACAGCTGCTTTGCTGCTGTTTTTTCCTTCTTCTCTGATTCTGAAGATATTCTCTAAAACTACTATGGCATTGTCCACCAGCATACCAACGGCCAAAGCCAGCCCGCCTAAAGTCATCAGGTTCAGATTGATGCCGTAAAAATATAAGAGCACAAAAGTGCCAATGATAGATATCGGAATGGCAACGGCTATGATCAATGTTGTTCTGATATTTTTGAAAAACAAAAAAAGAACAGCTATAGCTAAAATTGATCCGATAATAGCATTTTCTACGAGCTGATTAATAGAGTTTTGAATATAATCAGCCTGGTTGATAATAGGCACGATCTGATAATGCTGATATTTTACTCCAATAGTTTCGATAGCCGCCAGCACCTCTCTGGCCACAGCTACCGTATTGGTTCCCGACTGCTTGCGCACCCCAACATTAATACACCGGGCTCCATTTACCCGATTGATGCCCCTCTCCTGATTATGGGTTATTTTGATTTCAGCGATATCACTGAGCAGAATGGCTCGTCCACTTTTGAGCATTACTCTGAGATTTTTAATCTGATCAATAGATTCAAACTCTCCAACAGTGCGGATAGTCAGCTGCTGATCGCCTTTCAGCACAGTGCCGCCTGGTAAATTGAGATTTTCAGCAGCAATTAACCCAGCAACACCGTCCAGGGTCAACCCGTATTGTTGCATTTTTCCGGTGTCTAAAATAATTTCAATCTCTTTTTTTAATCCTCCGGAAACATCAACCGCTGCTACCCCTCCCAGCCGCTCCAGCTGAGGCTTTAGGGTTGTGTTGGCAAAATCCTGCAGTTCAAACAAATCCGCTGAGCCACTAACTGAGATTTCGACTATTGGAATTGAATTGGGGTCCAGTTTTAGAAATACCGGATTACTGATATCTGTAGGCAGGTACCTTTTAATCAGATCTACTTTCTCTCTGATTTCCAGCAAAGCCATGTCCATATCTGTACCAAATTTAAACTCAGTGATTACCAGAGCTCGTCCTTCGGATGAAACAGACCTCACTTTCTTGACATTACTGACCGTACTGATAGCGCCTTCTAATGGTATGGTGATCAGGTTTTCGATCTCCTGAGGGCCAACACCCGGATAGTAGATTGAAACCGCTGAAATTGGAATCTCGATATTTGGCAGCAAATCTATCGGTAATTTGGCTAAAGACACATACCCTAAAATAATAATGGCCAGCGTGATCATCACAATGGTAATTGGTCTCTTAACTGCTAAACGGGATAAAAACATTTTCATTCACCCCGCACAATTTTAACCGTGCTGTCAGCCGCCAGGTAATGCTGTCCAGCAATTACTACAGTTTCGCCGGCACTTAAGCCCTGTTTTACTTCTATATCTACACCATTGTCCAGCCCGGTTACAATCTGCCGCTGATCGACCTGGTTGTCGGTCACCACATAAACTATAAGCTGATTATTCTTGGTGACTACCGCATCATAGGGAATTATTAACTTATCCTGGACCTCTTCAACAGTAATGCGAGCTTCTGCAAACATACTTGCTTTAACAATATTGCGTTCGTTGGTAATTCTTATTTTGACCGGGTAGAGCAGGCTGATCCGATCTTTAACCGGGCTTACACTGATTACTTTTCCTGTAGTTGTATAATTTGCGGCCGGAACACTGATATCTACAGTATCATCAGTCTTAATTCTATTGATGTAGTTTTCTGAAACATCTATTCGCACTAAAAGCTCTGCAGTATCTGCTATCAACAGAGCCGGCTCAGTATTGGTAACAGGACCACCCTTTTTGAGATTTAACACCGATACTAAGCCACTGGCCGGGGCTTTGACCACTGTGGCCCGATAAGCTTTTTCCGCCTGCACAAAAGCTGATTGAGCCTGAAGCAGTAGCTGGTTAGCTTCTGCCAGTGTTTTGTCAGAAGCCAGCTCCTCAGCCTGCTGGTATTCTTCAAGCGTGATTTTCTTGTTTTGGTATAGATTTTTAGCATCTGACAGCGTTTTTTGAGCAATAACTGCTCTTTGTGAAACCGCCTCATAATGGGCATAAGCACTGTTAAGGGCCGCCTCGGCCTGACTCAGTTTTTGCTCAATACTATCGCTTTTCAGTGTAAACAGGGTATCCCCTTCGCTGACATAATCACCAACAACTACATGCAAATCGGCAACCACCCCAGGTATGGCTGAGATTACCATGTGGTAATCCTGAGGCTCTGTGAGGCCACTTAAAGATAATATATTCTTAATTGAGCCCACAGCTACCGTAGTGACCTCTACCGGAATATATCTTGAATCGGGGGTTTGGGATTGGTTATTGGCGGAGGAACAACTGGCAAACAAGAAAATCATGATGAAAATTACTGCTACATAAAAAAATCTGCGCTGTTTTGGCATGTTATCCCTCCTGTCAATGACGTATTTTTCAATTAAGCCAGTTGCAAACTTGGCCCCTTGAGCCTGTCAACCTGTTTGACGACTTGCGAACCGCATATTGCTTAAGGCAATGGTTAAAAATAATAAAGAAAAAATAAATATATTTTGGATCTTAATGACCATGTACTTTTATCAGACTCTGATAATTTTCAATATTTTATTATCCCTTCTCACCAGCCGATTTATGTTTTGAAATGCTTAAAAAAAATGATTTTATCCGCTTTTCAACGAAGAAAAATATGCCAGCAAATTTTAACTGTTCATCAACATGGCTTACAGTAATTGCAGGTTACATAAGGGCCTGGTTAAAAAACATTTTTCCAATAAAAAATAAATGGAACCTCATTGTACTGAGGTTCCAAATAAGTTAAAATTTTGACAGTTAATCTGCCTTTTTAATAAATAACAGTAGTACTCTCAATGCCAGTTGTCAAAAACAACATGAAGTAAGAGATCAGCAACTCAACTGCCGCTGTTAAACTCCTGCTTAGCCTGCTCCAGCAAAGCCTTGTCTGTCAACAGATCATAAGCAGTTCCAGCCATAGCTTTGGCTGCAAGTACTAAACAATGATGCCCCTTGTCTGTGATCGTTGCATCGGCCATATCTGTACTATGGCCAATTACTTTGGTATCAGACAGGCTGAGATAGGGGTGAATTGACGGAACTTCATGACTGATGTTGGCCATATCGGTAGATCCTGCTCCCCGTTTGCCAGCTGGCTCAATGACCTTACCCAAGGACTCAACATTGTTCTTAAATATCTCGTTCAGCACCTGATTATTAATCATGTTCTTATATGTGTTGGCAGTTTTTCTAAACTTAACCTGAGCCCCGGTTGCCAGTGCTGCTCCGCGAGCACAGTTTTTAACTTTTTCAACTACCTCGTTTAAATATTCTGAATCTGCTGAACGCACATACATTCTAATAACAGCCCGGTCTGGAACTATATTAGGTGCAACACCGCCTTCGGCAATTATACCGTGGATTCGAACATCGGGGGTCACATGCTGCCGCAAAGCATTAAAACCATTAAATGTTTGAATTGCGGCATCTAAAGCATTAATCCCATCCTGCGGAGCCCCAGCCGCATGGGCAGTTTGCCCCGTAAACGTCAGCTCCATGGCATAGCGAGCATTAGAAGAACTGCCCAGCCGATTAACATTACTGGGGTGAACCATCATTGCGGCATCGATATCCTTCATGCCACCAGCGTCAGCGATTAAAACTTTGCCACCGGCATTATCGACAACACCTTCTTCTGCTGGTGAGCCAAAAACTATTATCTTCCCGGGAAAGCTGGGCACAGCCTTTTTAATTGCTATAGCTGCTCCAACCGCACTTGTACCGATTAGATTATGCCCACAGCCATGCCCAATACCAGGCAAGGCATCGTACTCAGCAAAAATTGCGATATTGGGTCCCTCTATGCCATTACTGTATTCTGCCCGAAAAGCTGTGGCCATGCCGGCGTAAGGCTTCTCAACCTTAAAACCATTGAATTGGAGCAGGTTAACCAGTTTCTCTGCAGCCTGATGTTCCTGATGTCCCAGCTCAGGGTTATGATACATCCAATCACTTATTGCGATCAATTCTTCAGACAGACTATCTACTTGACGCCAAATAAGTTTTTTATCCATCCTAAAACCTCCAAAATTTATTTTCAATCAGAAGTTCTACATTCTGAACAAGATACCTTCTTTATTATTTCGATAACAGTAATTTTTACTCAGACCCTGAACTCAGTAATATTGACAGTTAAACCTGAATAATATAAAATACATTAAATTAAGAGTGTATCTAGGGTTCCGACGTAAGTGCCTGGACCAAGCGATACAAAGCAAATGCTACACTTTTGGGATAAAAGCCTAAAGGACGAGTCTTAATTGGGATTCGTTCTGGGCTTTTAATTTTTTTAAACAGGGGGGAACCGCCATGTCGCTGTTGTTAAAAAATGTTAAGAACTTTTATTACTATAAAATGTTTTCCGGAGCTATTATAGTCGGCCCGATAATCATCTTGTATTTTCTTCATGTCAAAGGACTAAGCTTTGGTCAGGTAATGATGTTATCTTCTATTTCGGCAATAGCGACAGTAATATTTGAGGTTCCTACCGGGGCAATAGCCGATCAGTGGGGCAGAAAAGCCAGCCTGTTGCTGGGCACATCGTTTATTGCGGCCAGCTTAGTTTTTTATGTGTTAGCCACAGGTTTTTGGGGATGTCTTCTGGCAGAGGTCTTGTTTGCCTTGGGCTTTGCCTTTAACTCAGGAGCTGACATTGCTTTACTATATGACAGTCTGTTATCATTAGGCCGGGAAAAAGAGTTCCATCAGATCTCTGGTGCTGCCCAATCAAGGCTATTTTGGGTTCAGGCTGTTGGGTCAGTTGTAGCGGGTTTTGTCTATGAAATTAATGTCCATTTACCAATGCTGATTTCAGTGGCTTTTATGGCCCTGACAATAGTTTTTATCTTCCGCTTCAGTGAACCTTCGTTGACAGGCAAAGGGCAGGATCGCTCTATATCATATTGGCAGCAGGTTTATATCAGCGGAAAATTTACTGTTGGGCATACTAAAATCAGAGCGCTGCTTTTGTACTGTTCAGTTTTTTATGTGTTTTACAGAATGGGTTTCTTTCTGTTTCAGCCCTATATGACCGCTGTGAATATGCCGGTCAGGTACATTGGCCTGATGTTCTTTCTCTTTAATGTCACTGCAGCAATAACCTCCAGGAATTGTCACTTAATAATGGGAGTTACTAAGAAAAGAACCTTAACTTTTATTTCTGGTTTGCTGATAGTCTCTTTTATGGTTTTAGGCGTTTCCAGGATGTGGATGGGTGCTTTTGCCATATTACTGCAGCAAATTGCCAGGGGATTGTATTTACCTGTTACCAGAAAATACTTTAATAAGCATATTCCCAGTGAGAACAGAGCTACTGTACTATCATTTGTCAGTCTGGCAACCAGATTAGCAGCAAGCTTAAGTTTCCCCTTACTGGGGCTGTTAAAAGATAACACCAATATCTTTACCACTCATCTAGTTCTGGCGCTGGTCATGCTGCTGACTACCGCTGTAGCCTTATTTTATATAAAAGATAAACTGGGAGCTAAAGCGGCCATCAATTGATTAAATTGCCTATGCCTGAGATTTGGCAGCAGTTGAGTTACAGTTGTTTAACAGCTGGTATTATGGGTATATAATCATTGGAATAAAAAATATCTAACAGGGAGTCCGTATGAACAATTTTATGTTTAACAATTTTAATACAATTTTTGGTCTTATCTCTGCTCTGATTCTAGGCGTGTTTATTTTTACAATTATCAGTAAATTTGCTCGATGGTCATCGAATAACAGTAAACCGGTAGAGACTAAATCTGTAATGGTTGTCGCTAAACGCAGTCATGCCTGGGGGCAAGGGGGAGCAACTCATCAGCATGTCCGAACCAGCTATTATGTTACTTTTGAGCTAGAAAACAAAGAGAGAATAGAAATGCATGTCAACAGCAAAATGTATGGGTCAATTACTGAAGGTGATGTCGGCATGCTCAAATTTCAGGGGACAAGATTTCACCACTTTGAAAGAAGCCGTTGGTGATTTTGGCAATAACGTTGGTACTGCTTCAGCAGTAGAAAGCCAATTGCATGATTGGCAGAAAGGATTAGGGATATGTTTAAGGTATTAAATTATCTGAATAAAAATCTAGTTTATGCTGTCCCACTTACCATGCTGATTGCTTTGCTGTTTGGCTATTTTTTTGATGCGCAGTTTCTGAACCAGTTTGTAATTGGATTGACGTTCTTAATTGTTTATCCAATAATGGTTAATCTGAATTTTAATGAACTTGTTTCCAGGGGAAATCTTAAACTTCATGTTATAACACAGCTTATTAACTTTATTGTTATACCTTTAATTGGGTTTGTGATTGGCAATATGTTTTTTTCTGACAGTATTTATTTTCTGACCGGTATGCTGCTGATATCATTATTACCGGCAGCAGGAATGACAATCTCGTGGACAGGATTTGCTGACGGAAATATTTCAGCGGCAATAAAAATGATGATAACTGGAATTGTCCTTGGATCTTTACTGGCTCCATTGTACTTAAATTTTTTGATTGGAAAATCAATAGATATTACTTTCATTAATATTTTCAGCTCAATAATTACAGTAGTAATTATACCGATGATAGTTGGCTATCTTACTCAAAAGTTTCTGGTACATATATGTGGAAATAATCTGTGCGAAAAGATTAAAAATAACTTTCTGCTGTTTTCTAACACCGGGCTGATCGGTGTTGTTTTTATCACAACAGCAGTAAAAGCTAAAACTATATTGGCAAATCCTAATATTATCCTGAACATCGTTGTAGCATTACTGCTATTCTATATAATAAATTTTGCAATTTCTCATTTCATTAGCCGTAAGCTGTTTGGCAGACAAAATGCCATTGCCATGGTGTATGGAATCGCCATGAGGAGTCTGGCAATAGCTTTGGCAATTGCCTTAACTGCCCTCGGACCCAACGGCTCTGATGCAGCCCTTATTATTACAGTTGCAGTTATTGTGCAAATTCAAGGGGCGGTTTGGTA
>JANQLZ010000073.1 GCA_028280325.1 Bacillota bacterium | reverse complement strand
AGCATCTTGCTGCATAGCTGCTTTAGTTGATCAGTTTCAATACTGTTAATGACTATGGCAAACTCGTCACCCTGAATCCGGATAACCGGAGTATTAACTGCATGCTGGTTTAAAACCCGTTGCAGAACTCTGGGAACTTCTTGCAACACTTTGTCTCCAATTTCGGAACCATAGATTTGATTTATACTAACAAATTTGTCAATATCGATATCGAGTAGGAACCCTCTGGGCGATTGCTTAATAACTTCATTTAACTGAGCAAGGTTTTGCTCGAAATTTACCATGATATTACCTCCAGGTACTTGATTCAGTAACACTATTCGGGGAAATGCGTTGGTGTATATTCCAGTGTTTTTGAAGTGCTGCGGTGATTGTCCATACAGGTATTTAAAACTTCGTGAAAAGCTGGCAGAAGAACTGTATCCATATTTAAGGGCCAGGCTGAGAATACTTTGATCTGAGTAAATTAAATCATATGCTGACAACGATAAACGCCTATACCTGATATACTTTTTGACAGGCATTCCCAAAACCTGAGAGCAGACATTATAGAGTGAAGATTGAGACATAAGAGCTACTTTAGTTAAATCTTTCATTTTAATTTCTTCCAACAGGTGTTCTTCAATATAATCTACTACAGCCTGGATTTGTTTCTTAAGCATACTCAAACTAATCACCGTACTTTTTAAAAGTATTAAACATATTATAAAGTTTTTGCAGTAACTTTGCATTGCATTTTTTCCAAAAAAGATAACGATTAATATTGACAAAATTCACTCCACAGTGTATTGTTTTATTTGTTTAGAGATTGTAAGTAATAAGTTTAGTATTTGTAAACTTAATATGATATTGGAGTGTAAAAATGGAAATTGGCCGCAAGCTGAAAAATTTAAGAATTCAACAAAAATTAACCCAGGAAGAGTTGGCAGGCCGGTGTGAGTTGTCTAAGGGCTTTATCTCCCAGATCGAGAATGATTTGACCAGCCCTTCTATTTCTACTTTAAAGGATATACTGCTGGTTTTAGGCACTAATCTGCAGGACTTTTTCAACGAGTCGGAATCATCTCAGATAGTTTACAAAAATCGAGATGTATTTATGAAGGAAGATGTTGAACTGGGATATAATATTAGCTGGTTAATTCCCAATGCCCAGAAAAATGATATGGAGCCTATCCTGATTGAGTTGTATGACGGAGGAAGAACCAAAGACCATCAGCCCCATGAAGGAGAGATATTTGGCTACGTTTTAAGCGGCAAAATATATTTTCATTATGGAACCCAGCAATACGCAGTGGCCCGTGGAGAAAGTTTTTATGTATCCAGGCCCAAGAAAGTGCATTATATTTCCAACGCCTATGCTAAAAAATCAAAATTTATCTGGGTATCTTCCCCGCCTTTGTTTTAGGAGAATAATCATGGCTGAAAAATTGATTGAGTTAAAAAACCTAACCAAAAGATTTGATGACAATTTGGTTGTCGACAGAATTAGCTTGGATATTTACAAGAATCAATTCATAACTCTTTTGGGGCCAAGTGGCTGTGGGAAAACAACTATCCTGCGTATGATAGCCGGCTTTGAGGAAATCACCGACGGCCAGATCTACTTCGAAGGCAAGGATCTGACCAAAATTCCAGCCAATGAGCGAGAAATAAACACGGTTTTTCAGAATTATGCCTTGTTTCCTCACCTCAATGTCTACGAAAATATCGCCTTTGGATTGAGGTTGAAAAAATTGGATCAATCCGAAATTTCTGACAGAGTGGCAAGGTCATTGAGCATGGTCAAGCTGATCGGCTATGGCAAGAGGTCAATTGAGGCTTTAAGCGGAGGTCAGCAGCAGCGTGTTGCCTTGGCCAGGGCGATAGTTAACAGGCCCAAAGTACTATTACTGGACGAGCCGTTATCGGCTTTAGATCTTAAACTCAGACAAGATATGCAGTATGAAATAAAGGATATGCAGCATCAATTGGGGATTACTTTTATCTTTGTTACCCATGATCAGGAGGAAGCTTTAACTATGTCTGACAGGATTGTAGTCTTAAATGAAGGAAAGATACTACAGACTGGCAGCCCGGAAGATGTTTATAATGAGCCTGTCAACAGATTTGTGGCTTCATTTATCGGTGAGAGCAATATTATTCCTGGGATATACTGTGGCAACAGGGTAGTTGAGTTTTTTAAAGCCAGGTTTGATTGTGTTGATGATCACTTTGAGACTGGGGAAAAAGTAGATGTCGTTATCAGACCCGAGGATTTTGAAGTAGTTGTCGTGCAAGAAGGAAAGATTACTGGAAAAGTAGCAGATATTGTTTTCAAGGGTGTGCACTATGAGCTTTGTGTGATGGCCAATGGTCAGGAGCTAATTGTTCATACCTTAAAAAGCCCCAATATAGGAGATATTATCGGTTTGAAAGTTGATAAATTTGAGATTCATCTAATGAAGGTGAGTTAAATTGAAAGAACTACGAAAATTAGCTACGCCGTATAAATGGTTTATGATATTGCTTGTTGCCATACCTGTTCTGATCATGACCGTTTTATCTTTCTCAAAAACCAGTGGGGTTGATTTTACTAACATCAGGTTTACTCTCGAGAATTTTTCCAAGCTCGGACAATCTGTCTATTTAGAGGCAATTGTTAATTCCTTGACATTAGCCGGTGTGGCCACCCTGATTTGCCTGGTGATCGGCTATCCTATTGCCTATATTATAGCCAATCTGCAAACCGACAAAAAATGGTTGATTCTGGTTTTGCTGATTAGTCCAATGTGGTCAAATATGTTATTGAGAATTATTGCCTGGGAGCAGTTGTTTAAACCTAACAGTATCTTGAACTCACTGGGCATAAGTTTAGATTTAATTGGAACAAGGCTGGCTGTTGTTATTGGCATGGTTTCAATATATCTGCCGTTTATGATTTTTCCGATTTACACGGTGCTGGATAAAATGGATAAATCGCTGCTGGAAGCCAGCAGAGACCTGGGAGCCAATAAGTTGCAGGTATTTACTAAAGTTGTTTTCCCGCTGTCATTGAGTGGAATCATCAGTGGCATAATAATGACATTACTGCCCAGCGCTACCGCTTTTGCTCTGCCTCTGCGTTTGGGCGGGGGTAAAATACTTTTAATTGGCAATGTCATCGAAAACATGTTTAAAAAAGTTTATAACTATAATCTGGGCAGCTTATTATCAATTATGGTCATTGTATTAATTTTTGCTTCCATGGGCATTGTTAATAGAGACAAAGGTTCATTAATATGATAGTAAAAATCCTTAAGGCCTGCAGGCTTCCTTTATTGGTGATTACCTTTTTGATTATGTACTTTCCATTAATCATAATAGGGATTTTGTCTGTCAACAAATCTAGTTATGCCCATGCTTTTAAAGGATTTACCTGGCAGTGGTATACTGAGATATTTTCAGAAGCTACCTTGAGAACAGCTATTATTAATACCTTAACAGTAGCTATACTGGCGACCATAATCAGTACTGCTTTGGGTACTTTAATTGCAATTGGAATTCAGGCGTTAAGACCAAAGGAAAAAAAGAGATTGCTGATGTTAAACAATATTCCGTTGATTAATCCGGATATAGTGACGGGATTATCATTGATGATAGTTTTCTCTTTCCTCCACTTGAGGTTTGGAATTACGACCATGCTGGCAGCTCATATTTTTTTCTCAATTCCATTTGTAGTATTAAGTGTGCTGCCAAAATTGCAGTCTTTGGACAAAGACCTGTATTATGCGGCTTTAGACTTGGGGTGTACCCCAATGAGCGCCGTACTTAAAGTTATTATTCCGGCAATAAAAAGTGGGATTATCACTGGAGCATTAATTGCTTTTACGATGAGTATTGATGATTTTGTCATCAGCTATTTCACAACCGGAAACGGCTTTTCAAACTTTTCAATCTGGCTCTATGCCCGGCTGGGCCGGAAATCATTTTCACCGGCTGCCTATGCCTACAACACCTGTATAACCATGGTTACCTTTGTCATTTTAATGGCAATTAATATAAAATCTATAAAATCAAAAAAAGGCAGGATCTTAAATGAAAAGAATAGCAGTTGTATTGATAACACTACTTATAGTAGCTAGTTTTACAGGATGTACAGGTACCACTCTTTATCTGTTAAATTGGGGAGATTATATTAGTGAAGAGGTAGTGCAGGCGTTTGAAGAGGAGTATAATGTTAAGGTTGTCATGGATGAGGTTGATTCCAATGAAGCAATGTACGAAAAAGTAAAGTCTGGCAATACTGCCTATGACGTGGCGGTGCCCAGTGATTACATGATTCAAAAACTAGCCGTGGAAAACTTACTTAACAAAGTGGATAAGTCTAAAATTGATAATCTGCAGGATGACACTATCGAGCCGATTGTCAAGCAGCTGATGCAGCAATCTGATATTAACGAATATGCAGTTCCTTATTTTTATGGATGTATTGGTATTATGTATCGAAACCAATTTGCAGATGTCGTAAATCAGTACGGTTTTCGGGTACTTTTTGATCCGTCAGTTTTGCCTGAGGGCACCAAGGTAGGCATGTACAACTCAGGAAGAGATGCTGTCTCTGCAGCATTGCTGTACCTGGGCTATGATGTCAACACTAATGATGACCAACAGCTGCAGCAGGCTGAAGACCTGCTGAAAAATATGGATTACTCAATCTGGGGAGACGACAACCTGAAAACAGAGATAATAGCTGGTAATTTAGATCTGGCTCTGGTTTACTCTGGGGATTTCTTTGATTCATATTACGCCGTGCTCGAAGAAGGTACAGAACTGGAATTTAATTTTATGACACCGCTAAGTACTAATATTTGGGTAGATGGAATGGTGATACCGACTACTTCAGAAAACCAAGATTTAGCCCATAAATTTATAAATTATTTCCTGGCAACTGATAACGCTCTAACCAATGTAGCCCATGTAGGATATACCCCGGTTGTATCCAAAGTTTATGATATCATGCTGGAAGATGAGTCCTGGAACGATATCACTGGTCATCGGTACTTTAGAGATATCTATTTTGACGAGAATTTCAAGGGACAAATGTACAGGAATTTAACACCTGAGCATTATGAAAAGCTGGAAGAGATCTTACTGCGGGCCAAGCAGTAGCAGTTAATTTTGTTTGTAGGGGTGATAACATGCAAGGTGTGCGGTTGGCTGATATTACCTGGGTTGAGGCCAAAGAATTGATCAATGAAGATACTATTGTTGTGTTGCCGATTGGCGGAGGAACTAAAGAGCATGGCCCCCAACTACCTTGTGGCACAGATTTTTATGTTACCGATTATCTGGGACAGCGGGTGGTTGAGCAGTTTCCTGTTGTATTACTGCCAACACTGCCATATGCTTATTACCCGGCTTTTGTTGATTGGCCGGGCAGTGTTTCGATAAGTTCCAGAGTGTTTATGGATATGGTTACCGAGATTATAAGGCCTTTTATCAAGGCCTCAGTTAAGAAGTTCTTGATAATCGACGGAGGGGTGTCTACTCATTTTCCGCTGAAAATTCTCTCTTACGATTTGCATAACCAATACGGAATCACTCTGGCTGTTACCAATATCAAAGGTTTGGGTACAGAGACTGAGCAGCTGGTATGCCAGCAAAGCCAGGGGGGGCATGCCGATGAGGCAGAGACCTCTTGCATGTTGGCTATCAGGCCTGAACTGGTCAAAATGGACCTTGCCGTAGAGGAGTATGCCGAAGTATTGCCTGGTACAGTTAAAGACGGCATCCTGAAGGTATCAATACGAGGTAAGATGAAGACAAAAAACGGAACCAGTGGCAATAGCAAACTGGCTACCAGCAGCAAAGGGGAGCAGATATTAGCAGCCATGGTCAGCGATATTATCGAGTTTTTACACAGCTTTCAAGAATATTAAAATAATTACTTTAAGTTCGAGTGAGTCCGTCTGTACAGAAGGGATGTTTTTTATGATTAGACACACCCGAGCTCAGGCAGCACTAATTTGCAGCAACAAGCTACTGGTATTAAAACACTATAATCATTTGAGTAATACAGAGTATTGGCTGTTGCCAGGCGGAAATGTTGAAAAAGGCGAAACAGCAGAAACAGCTATATGCCGTGAGTTGCGAGAAGAATGCGGCATTTTGGTTGATTCGCTAATATGCCTTGATAACAGGACAGCCAGCGGCTTTGACCATTATTATAAGTACATTACTTTTGCCTGTTCTTTTGATCAACTGCCTGATATTTTAATCGGGAATGAAACTGATTCATATCGAGAAATTATAGATTACGAGTGGATTGATTTAACAGAACAGGACTGGGATGATAGTTTGATCGCTGATAACTTTTTTCCGTCTTTTCAGGAGTTAAAGCAACTAATTGAACAACTGTTTCCTCGACGATAATTTATGTCATCAATATTTAATATTTTTAGTATTTACAGTATTATACTATTCCATTATAATAAGTTTAATGTTGGCAACACCTTAAATGTAAGCTAATTAGAATTAAGAGTTTGAAGGCATTGTCGTTGCTCCGACTTAAGCAAGTTAATATAACTTGAATTTTTTGTGGTATATTAAGGTATATTATAGTCAGGGTTTAGTAATAAAAGGAGGAAACACTATGTGGAAAAAGGTGAGCTTGTTTGTTTTGGGAATTATAGCTATTTTGTCTCTAGCGTATTTTGCTTCCTGTAAAAAGGACGACTTTATCAATATAGATTAAAAATTTTACATATTAAGATCAGGTAAGGGGTCAGGCCAGAAACCCGTAATTTAAATTGCGGATTTCTGGCCTGACCCCTTGTTGTAGGTTTGCTGGCGCAGCTAGGTAACTTGGTTAATCAGCGAGGTTGTTAAGAAAAGGCAGTAAATATCAAACTGATGTAGGATAGTTCTTTCATAAACGTAAAGCCAATAGTCGGTAGTAAAAACACAACGTACTACTAAGATGTATTTCGTACGGTACGGGGGTGCTGAAAAAATCCGCTCTCCGCGTCACTCAAAAACAATGCTAACTTCAGCATACTAACTTGTATAGCTTCAGCTAACATTTTTTTGGTTTCTTGACAGCAAATGTTTTCAACAGCCCCCAAAATGGAGACATATTATTTCCGAGTATTAGATTTATTTAAAAATG
>JANQLZ010000054.1 GCA_028280325.1 Bacillota bacterium | reverse complement strand
CGAAGAAATTTTCTCAAAGATATACTAATTGTATTATCCTTGTAGTAAATTTCTTCTATTACTTGATCTATGCACAATTTTGAAAGCCTCGGCATAATGATGCTTAAAGGCATTTATTTACGTTTTTCACGAAGAATCGCATAGCATCAGCAGGCACTGTTGTTCGTTGACTTATTGCAAACCCGCCATAGGGACGGTTCTGTTGGCGATTTCTTAGCAAGAACTATATTAAGAAATTTTCTCAAAGATATACTAATTGTATTATCCTTGTAGAAAATTTCTTCTATTCCTTGATCTGGCTTCAATTCTGAAACAATGGGGACGGTTATTTTTGTTTCAAATACAACATTTTATGTGTAATAAACTGGGGTAATCAATTAGCAATCATGGAGAAAAATAATCTTTCAGCTATTATTGCAGCCACAGTTATAGAAATAGTTCAACTACTGTAAAAAACCTACTGAACCCCGCTTACCGAAGGCGAGCCCAAACCAATTGCGTAGCAATTCCACTCCGTTTACGTAGTAAACCCAACTTCGTATTTATCCTTGCAGAAAATTTCTTCTATTCCTTGATCTGGACACAATTTTGAAAGCCTAGGTTTGACTTATGTCTCGTCATTTATTAACTTTTTAACGAAGGGCCTCATGGTACTGATCGAGTGATGAGCAAAATAGCCATAGGAGCGATGATTATTGCTTTTTCACCCGGAATCCCAATAACAATTGCCCTACCATCGCCCCACTATAGCCAGACAATTGCCAAACGATTACTACAAGTAAGCCCCTAACTCCGTTTATGAAGTAACCCCGCTATAGACAACCTCGCCGTCCCGGTATACTTCTCGGACGTTTTTGAGGGCGGTGATATTGGTGGCAGCATCGTTGTCTACTACCAAAATATCTGCCAGGTATCCCTCTCTTAACAGGCCTACTGTATCTCCCAATCCCAGAACTTCGGCAGCAGCAGATGTGCCGCATTTAATGGTTTGGAGTATTCCCATGCCAAAATCAACCATTAGCTTCATTTCATCTGCTACCGGGGTAATTGGCAGGGTTTCCCAAACTATATCAGTGCCTACCGCAATTTTAATACCGGTGCTGGCTATTTCTTTAAAATACTGTTGATACCTGGCGGCACATTCTGCGAAATAAGCATAGTTTTCATCAATAATGGCTTGATGGGCAACAGGAATCTCTCCTGAGTCAATCATTTTTTTCATCATCTGATAGCCATTCCAATACGGTATTATGGTAGGTATCCAGGCAATACCTTTTTCTTTTGCTCTTTGAGCCTGTTCTACCGTCATAAATGTTCCATGCTCAATAGTGTCAAATCCGGCTTCAATTGCTGCATCTATGGCTGTTGTTGTTCCAGCATGTATACAGCATTTTCTCAGCCAGCGATGGGCCTCGTCAGCTGCTGCATTTAGTTCCTGCTGGGTAATTTCACACATATGGGTTCGGTGGCTGGCTAAAACTTTTATCCAGTCAGCCCCTTTTTTGATCTGTTCCCGCACCGCAGCTCTGAATTGATACGGCCCATTTACCTCCATGATCATGTCTGGGATTTGGGTCCCATGACCGCCAGTACAGGAAATACCGGAAGCCGATGTGATGTATCGGGGACCTGTGATAAAGCCTTTTTTATAACCCATCTTCAAAGCATAAGCCTGACCTTGAGGCTCACCAACATTTCTGATAGTTGTAACCCCCAGCGCCAACGCCTGCTGGAGTTCATTGGCTGCTAACAGGGAAACCAAGCCGGGTTGGTTCAGGTATAAATCCTTATCGCTTTTAGTCTGCCAGTAAGCAATATGTACATGCATATCGATCAGTCCGGGCAGTATTGTTGAATCGCCATAGTCAACAATATTGTCACAAGAATCCGTCTCAATCTCCTGCTGTTGGCCTACCCTGGTAATCAAACCTTTTTCTATCACCACTGCTCCATCTTTAATAACAGTATCCCCATCTCCAACTATAACGGTTTTCGCCTTTAATATCTTCATAGCCTGCCTCCATTAAATTTGATCAACTTGCATCTCTGCAATAAATATGTAATTACACTTTTGAGTCAACAAATCCTTTATTATATCGCAGCAATTTTGACGCTGGATAAGAATTAATGGACCCACTGACCATAGCTAATCTAAGATCAATGAGTCCATTAAGAGGTGAACATAACAAAATGGCTAAACTGGATTTACACTAGCACAATTTCTACTCCCTGCTCTGCAATAGCAGTTAACTGTTCTTCTAAGGCTTCCTCATCTGTAATTAACAGCTCGAATCGAGCAGCTTCAACAGTTTTTACAAAGCTCTCAAAGCCAATTTTTTCATGGGGCATCAAGCAGATACTGCGCTTGCTGCTCTCAATAACCGCCTTTTGAAAGGAAGCTGTTTCAGGTCGGCCATTGCTTAAACCGAATTCAGCTGAGAATCCGGCACCGGAAATAAAAGCGATATCCAGTCGCATATTTTTTATGGTTTCAATAGCCTTGGGATCAGTTATAAATCCCCTTGGTCTCAACTTACCTCCCGTTAAGTATGTTTCAATATTATCCCAGGTCCTCAACTCAGCTGCAACAGTTAGTGAATTAGTAACAACAGTAAATTTAATATCTCTTGGCAAGTGTCTGGTCATCAGAAATCCTACTGAGGCCGCGCAAATATAGACAGCATCGCCCTGGTTAATGTATTCTGCAGCCTTACTGGCAATAGCATCATAATGAGGCAGTACTTGTTTAAAATCATTGACGGCCATTGTTGGAGGCGGACTAACTCTGACTTGACGACGAGGTATAGCACCTCCATGAGTTCTCTTCAGCAACCCCTTCTCTTCCAGTATTCTTAAATCCCTTCGAGCTGAATCAGCTGAAATATTAAACTGCTTTTGAATCTCTGCAACCTTTATTCTGTTCTTCAACTCTAAAAGTTTGAGTATCTCCCGATGTCGTTCTTCAATAAACACAATAACCTCCTATCTTGTTCTGTGCGCTGGCACTATTAATATATCACATTTATTAATGTTTGTAAACGTTTTTGTTAATGTTTATTAATATATATTCATGTTTTAGAGAAAATACTTGAGTAACATAGGCATGAGTAAGTAATATTTGCCGCGATATGTAAAGCAGTTCTTCTTTACTGCTTTGAGTACTTGTGCTAGAGTTAATCTAGGATTTAAACTCAATTATTGCTAGATTCAACCATGTATAAATACTTATTTCGATCCAAAAATAATATAGCCCTTGATTTGATGGAGGTGAAGAAATGTTTAAGGATAGACGAGATGCCGGTAATCAGCTTGCTGCAAAACTTGAAAAGTTTAAGGATTCTAATCCCCTTATCCTGGCTATCCCTCGTGGGGGTATGGTGACTGCCTACCCTGTTATAAAAAAATACGGATTTGAATGGGATTTAATCATTCCCAGAAAAATTGGACTGCCCGACAATAAAGAAGTAGCAATTGGAGCAGTCACTCCCGACGGATCATATCTGCTCAATCAAAACTACTTAAAACTGACAACTATCCCCTCAGATTATCTGGAGCAGGAAATAGCCCACCAATTGAAGGAGATCAATAGAAGGCTAAAAACATACAAAGGGAGCCCAAGCTTATCCAGTGCAAAGGGTAAAACAGTGATAGTCATTGATGATGGAATTGCTACTGGCTTCACAATTCTTGCTGCCATAAAATCAATAAAAAAACAGGGGGCCCGGAAAATCATTATAGCGATTCCGGTTGCCCCTGCCGATACCATTGAAAAGTTGGCAAAAGAGGTCGATGAAGTTATCTGTTTAGCTGTACCTGACTACTTTTATGCTGTTGGTCAACAGTATCAGGAATTTGACCAAACAACGGACCAGGAGGTTATCAGGTTAGTCAAAGATCTAAGCTTTAGCAGTTAAGTCACTGTAATAATATAATTAAGCAGGTCAATCCTAATATATTCTAAGGACTTGTTATGTCTTTTAAACTCATTAGCCAACCATTCAATATCTGAGTAATATTCGTCATTAATAAATTCAATCTGTTTGCCAGTCAAGTTGGCAAACAACTTTTGTCTGCTCTGCTCGTTTTCAAACATCAAATCTCCCATGACAATAACTCCACTATCTTTTAAAACCCGGAGCATCTCGACAATGGCAATAGACTTCTCGTACTGATTGAGGTGATGGAAAGAGTAGGTTGAGACTATGGCATCAAAACTATTGTCTGCAAATGGTATTTTCATAAACTCTCCCAATCTTACCTTAAGGCTGGGGAATTTATTTTTAGCCACATTCAGCATCTCTCTCGATTGGTCGATACCGTAAACGTGATAATCGGCATTTAAGTACTTCTGAGCTAAATTTCCGGTGCCTACGCCCAAATCCAACACCCAGCCATCGCTGTTCAAATTCTTAGTAGACAAAGTGAATACCTTTTCCAGGATTTCCTCATAATGTTGGTACATGTTTAATACACCTTTACCATGATAAACTGATTTATCATAATTCTTCGCCCAACTGTTAAAATCCCACCTGTCTATCCAACTGTCTTTCGTTTTTGTCAGTTCATTAAGATTAGTGATAGACTGAATTAATAATTCACATGAGTTTGATTCATCGGAACTGTACATTGAATCAATCAGGCCTTCCATGGAGTTTCTTAATAGCTGAAGCTTATCTATCTTATCATTGATTGCTTTCCAATGATTGTAGAAATGATCCAAATGACTTTCTTTATCGTCTTTAGCTAAAATATCCTTAATATCAGAAATTGAAAAGCCAAGTACTCTATAGGTGAGAATAATCTGTATCTTTTTAATGTCTTCATTATGATAATATCTGTAATTACTGGAGGCATCTCTCTGGTATGCCAACAGCCCCTTCTTCTCATAGAATCGGAGTTTATTAGTTGTAATACTAAATAGCTTTGCAACATCATTTATCGAATACCTTTTTTTCACTTGGCTTGCTCCTCAAATAATATGCTTTAAACTTACACCTTCACCTAAGGCTAATGTCAAGGTTTTTCAGTAATAAATACTAAATATATTGGCTAAATATACAAAATAACATCACTGTACTGAAAAAAAGAACAGCTAACTACCCCATAATGTCGTTTATAACTTAGAAATGCATAAATATATTTTGTTCTTTTTCTACGAAAATCACTGTAAATTTAATATTAAATTCAATTTTACAGTAAATTAACTATAATATATCTGAAAATTAAGCTTAGGGCAAGAAAAATTCTGTAATTGCTACAACATAATCCACTGAATTATATACCCTTTATAACTGCCTGTTAATCATCATAATTCAGAATGTAGTGGCTAAGCAGCTAAAAACTATGGCAGTACCACTTATTTGCATATTTGACTTGACAAAACTAAGCTTGCAGACTATAGTGAAACATAACCAGACTATTAGTCTGTTAAATTTTATTTGAAATTTACTATCATTTTAAGGGGAGTCAATGATGGCCAGGATTAGGATTGATGAGGAATATAATAGAAAGAGGCTGGGGATAGTTAAAGCAGCTCTTAATATTCTTTTTGAGGAAGGCTCTGAAAACTTAACTGTTAATTATTTACTCCGTAAAATCAATATGTCTAAGGGTGCCTTTTTTCATTACTTCAAATCAAAGGAAGAGCTGTTGAACAGTGTTTTGGATTACGCCATTGAGCCTATTTACGAAAAAATGGTAGATATTATGGAGCAAAAAGAATTAGATGTAATGAAGAGGTTTGTAATGCTATTTCATACCGCCGGGGTTATGAAAGCTGATTATGGCAAAGGTTTAATGGCTCTGGCCGAGGTTTTATATCTTAACAGCAACAAACTGTTTTTAGTAGGAATTCTGGAGCGAACTTTACATAAATGTATACCGCTTATCGAGCGGATAATCCTGGAGGGCATTGAATCGGGGGATTTCCATGTCCAGTATCCCCATGGAGCGGCCTTTCATATTCTGACTATAACTATGGGTATCAATCAGGAGATCGGCCACTACTTGATGTCAGAGCCCAGTGCAGAAGCCAAGAAACTGTTAATGGAAAAAATATACTCAGGAGAAATCATTGTCAGTTCAATACTGGGTTGTGAATCATTTGTGCTTTACCAACCAGCGACATTACAGCGCATAGGTGTTTCATGATATTCCAGCTGAATGAATCCGGGAATGGAGAGATTTTATGAAGATTTGCATCTTTGCCAATTGTGCATTTTTATCTGAAACCTCACGAATGATAGCAGTATATCAAGAGCTTAAATCCAGAGGGGTTGCCACTGTAATGGCGACCCATGGTGGCCCTTATGAGCAAATTCTCATAGAAGAAAACATTCCATACCAAATTGTAAAGCCCTATATTACTGCTGAAAGGGCTCATCAGTTTGTCAAAACAAACACCGGTGAAAATGGTATGACAGAGTTTTATACCCCAGAAGAGCTTAAACAGCATGTCGAAGAGGAGATAGCCTTTTATCAGCAAGAGAAATTTACTACAATCTTAACCGGTTTAACTCTGTCCTGTTCGATTTCCGCCAGAGTGCTGGAAATACCTTTAGTAGTCACTCACCTTGGTTCTTTTGTGCCACCGGTATTTGAGCGAAGAATACTAGAGCCGATTTTAGCCGCCAAATCAAGATTGTTAAACTTTATCCCCTCTCCGTGGCTGATAACCTGGGTTAATAAGCTGGTATACCGCAGCAAAGCCGGGACGAAGTCTTTTAATAAGGTGGCTAAATCCTATGGTATAAAACCATTTAACAGTATCACCGAGGTGATGATGGGAGATATAGTTATCGTCACAGATGTACCGGAAATTCTGGGTATCACTAAAGAAGAGCTGGAAAACTGGTCTCCGTCAGCTAAAGATAAGCGGTTCTACTCTTATGACTACAAACTAAAGTATGGTGGGGCCATATTTGCAAAACTGTTTGGAGACATACCCAGTAATGTCCTTAGCTTTCTCAAGACAGATTTACCAAAAATCTATGTGGCTATGACCTCTGGCCCACCAGATTTACTCAATAAAGTCTACACTGCTGTTAAGGATTTGCCAGTCAGAACTGTTCTTTGCAGTACTGTCCATAAATTCAAAAGCCAGGCCCATCCCAGTATTTTGGTTGCTGATTATTTGCCCTCGCATAAAATAATGCCGTTGGTAGATCTTGCCATTATTCACGGCGGACAGGGCAGTGTTCAAACAGCTATCGAATCTGGAACCCCGATAATCGGGATTCCCCTTAACCTGGAACAGGGCCTCAATGTGACTATAGTTGAAAGAAATGGAGCTGGACTTGTTCAAAATAAGCATGAAGTAACCCCAGACGAAATAAGAGAAAAAATAAAAACTATACAAAGCTACAAATTTTACAAAGAAAACATCTTAAAACTATCAGCGTATCAAAAAAGTGTCGATGGAGTTAAAAAAGCTGCAGATATATTGTTAAATACTCCAGCTATATTGACTAAAAAATAAAGACCACATCAAAGCCCAGCCCACTGTCCAATCTGTACTAGGAACAGTCAGCTGGGCTTATTCTTTTCCTCTGGATACCCCTATTCCAATTCAGTTTCTTACCTGCAAATTTAAAACCTGACTCCTTTAAAGAGCCCACACCAACTTTCTTCGGACAACATATATTAATATGAAAGATAAAAATATTTTGATTTCATTAAATCCTATCGGTTTTGCATTAATAATATTTTAATATCTTCCAGTCAATTTCTGAGTAATAAAACATTGAACTGTTTGCCCACTCATAAAAATTGGTCAAGCCAGGTTGTACAATGTTTGGACTGCTCCAATGTTTGGGCAGCAAGTTAAATGCATTTATTACAAAGCTAAGTGATTAAAAGTATTGAGTACAATATCAGGCAAATTCTTGATAGGAAATAGAGTTATAACTGCAATTGTAAAGCAAACATTAAGGAGGAAAAAGATGAATATTTATGATGATGAAAAAAATGGATTCATCCCAGAATGCAATACTCAAGCTATTGGAGAATGCTCGACAGCAAGCGGCTGTAACACCCAGTCTCTGGGCGAATGCTCTGACGCTGAAGGCTGCTGCACAATAGCGAGTGGAACCTGTGCCCACTCCGAAGGATGCTGCACTGTGGCTGAGGGGGACTGTTCCCACTCTGAAGGTAAAGGGATGACTATTGACAATCTGTTTACTGCGACCAGATCCAAAGGTTTGGGATCCCATGCTGAGGGTGCTGGCACCACTGCCGGAGGAACAGCCTCACATAGTGAGGGAGCAAACACTCTTACCGCCGGCTTAGCTTCCCATGCTGAGGGCATTGACACCAAGGCCACCGGAGATGCAGCCCACTCTGAAGGGTCTGGTACTCTCGCTTCAGGTTCTGCCGCCCATTCTGAAGGACAGGATACGACTGCAGCAGGGAGTTTTTCTCATGCTGAAGGAATTAGCTGTGCAGCTAATGGTGTAGCTTCACATGCTGAAGGCAGAATGACCACTACCGATGCCGGCGCAACCTCTGCCCATGCTGAGGGTTTTGGAACAACCGCCATCGGGGTTGACTCTCATGCCGAAGGAAACATGTCCAGTACTGGACTTGGAGCCACTGCCGCCCATGCCGAGGGTTTACGCTGTGCCGCTAATGGTCCTAATTCTCATGCTGAAGGGCAGGATACCACGGCAACAGGTCAGGCCTCACATGCTGAAGGTAACAATACCTCTGCTATAGGTACCAGTTCCCATGCCGAAGGTGATTCAACGACAACCACTGCCACTGCTGCCCATGCCGAAGGCTTACGCTGTATCGCCAGTGGTCCTAACTCCCATGCCGAAGGCCAAGATACCACGGCATCAGGCGCAGCTTCCCATGCTGAAGGTAATATGACCACTGCAACGGGCACTAATGCTCATGCTGAAGGTTTCAATACCATGGCCATGGGTATTAACTCTCATACCGAGGGTGAAGGTACTACTACTAATGCTAATGCAACCGGGGCCCATGCTCAGGGGTTCAATACAATAGCAGCCAATAATTTCGCCCATATCATGGGAAACACTGGTACGACATGTGCTGACTTTGATTGGCATATGGCTTCAGGCGGAATTATTACCGCCCGGATTCAGAATAACGGCGTTGGTTGTTTTGGGGGAGTTACTACCGGCAATCCAGGTGGAAACTGCTGTGATTTTGCAGAAATGTTTGAAACTGAAAATGGTTTACCCATTGATGTAGGATATTTCGTTACCTTTAGTAATAACAGCGACAAAATCAGAAAGGCCAGCTCGGAAGATAGCTTTATACTGGGTATAACCAGTTCATCTCCCGGAATAACTCTGGGCACTGTCAATACAGACATGTATGTCACTGACGAGTGGGACCGGGTCCAGTATGAAGATGTAGTAATACCTGCCGCAAAGGATACCCAAGGAGAGGTTGTCCGTCCTGAACTGACCGTATCGCTGCCTAAGAAAAAACCTGGCCTTGAATGCACCGATGCTACACGCTCCAGAATGAATCAACCAGAATGGGTGGTAGTCGGCCTGCTTGGGCAAATACGGGTTCGAGATGATGGAACCTGTTTTGCCGGCGGGTACTGTCTACCCAATGAACAAGGTATCGCCACTTCAACCAAATCGGGATATCGAGTAATTAAAAGGACCGGGCCAAACCAGGTATTAGTATTGTACAGATAAAGAAGGCAATTACAAACTCAACTAAAGATAAAAAGGGCTCACTCAGAACAGTTAAGTTTTTGAGTAAGTTCTTTTATATTTTGGACAAATGCATGAGATTATTGCCGGATTATTATATATTGCTTATTTTAATTTTTATTCAATACTAAATTATAATTTATATCATTTGCATCAAATATGAAATTGCTACGTACTTTTTTCTTAATGTTACAGCCCTGACTGGTGAAATACCGTTGACGTTTAGGCGCTTACACCAACTATATTGGTACAACATATATTGTATTGAAAGATACTAAACTTATAATTAATTGTCAATGTTCTGCAGTTTACTTAGAACATAATTACCAATTAAGTTAACGATGAAATATCTATTGTTGATCACTTTATAAACTATAGGCTTTAATCAAATACCAAATATTATAGGAGGAAAAAAGATGAAAAGTATTGAAGATAGTCGGACAACTTCTATTTCCGAATGCAATACTCAAGCTACTGGAGAATGCTCGACAGCAAGCGGCTGTAACATCAAGGCGCTGGGTGAATGCTCTAGTGCTGAAGGCTGCTGCTCAATAGCCAGCGGAACCTGTGCTCACGCTGAGGGTTGCTGCACTATAGCCGAGGGTGATTGCTCCCACTCTGAAGGCAAAGGAGTTATCATTGACAACCTGTTTACTGCAACCAGAGCCAAGGGTTTAGGATCCCATGCCGAGGGTGCCGGGACAATTGCTGGCGGCATAGCCTCACATGCTGAGGGATCAAACACCTTAACTGCTGGAATGGTGGCGCATGCTGAGGGCTTTAGATCAAGAGCTACCGGACCGGCAGCGCATGCCGAAGGAGCTCGAACGATGGCTACCGGACCAGCATCTCATGCCCAGGGAGACAGAACCACTGCATCAGGATTGGCCGCGCATGCTGAAGGGATTGGTACAGTTGCTGCCGGAAGAGCCTCCCACGCTGAAGGAGATTCGAGTTCGACCTCAGAAAACGCCAACTCAGCTCATGCGGAAGGAATGCTTTGTACAGCCAGTGGAACTGCTTCTCATGCCGAGGGGACTCTGACAAGTGCAGACGGAGATTACTCTCATGCAGAAGGACAAACATCTACTACCGGACCAAATGCCACAGCTGCTCATGCTGAGGGCCTGCAATGTGCTGCCAACGGCCCCTACTCCCATGCCGAAGGGCAGAATACTACTGCAGATGGAACTTCTTCTCATGCCGAAGGTAACCTGACAAATGCAATAGGCAACAATTCTCATGCTGAGGGCCTACAATGTATGGCTATTGGACTGAACTCGCATGCCGAAGGGCAGAATACTACTGCAGATGGAGTAGCATCCCATGCCGAAGGCAATTCAACATCTGCATTTGGCGACAACTCTCATGCCGAAGGAAACATGACTACAGCTATGGGTGAAAATTCGCATGCTGAAGGTTTCAATACCATGGCCATGGGGATGAACTCCCACACTGAAGGAGAAAATACTACTGTTAATCCTAGTGCAACCGGGGCTCATGCTCAGGGGCTAAATACAATTGCGAACCATAATTTTGCCCATATCATGGGCAACACTGGTATGACATGCGCTGACTTCGATTGGCATATGGCTTCAGGCGGAGTGATTACCGCCCGGATTCAGAATAACGGTGTGGGCTGTTTTGGGGGAGTTACTACCGGCAATCCAGGTGGGAACTGCTGTGATGTTGCGGAAATGTTTGAAACGGAAAATGGTTTACCCATTGATGTAGGGTATTTTGTTACCTTTAGTAATACCAGCAACAAAATCAGAAAGGCCAGCTCGGAAGACAGCTTTATACTGGGTATAACCAGTTCATCTCCGGGAATAACTCTGGGCACTGTCAATACAGATATGTATGTCACTGATGAGTGGGACCGGGTACAGTATGAAGAAGTAGTAATACCTGCAGCAAAGGATACTCAAGGAAAGGTTGTGCGTCCTGAACTGACCGTATCGTTGCCTGTGAAAAAACCAGATCAGGTGTGCACCGACGCTACACGTTCCAGAATGAATCAGCCGGAATGGGTTGAAGTCGGACTGCTCGGGCAAATCCGTGTCCGAGATGATGGCAGCTGTTTTGCCGGTGGATACTGCTTACCCAATGATCAAGGTATTGCCACTTCAGCCAAGTTAGGATATCGGGTAACTAAAAGGACCGGGCCAAACCAGGTATTAGTTTTGTACAGATAGTGAATTTTAAAATAGCAATATCTAAATCAGAATATAGAGTTTAATCATAAACACCAATATTTATAAAGGCTTGCTCATTGAGCGAGCCTATAATATTGAATCTGGCTCTCTGTAGCTAATATTGCAGGTTTTTACTGCACTATTGCATTGTTTTTAATGGTGGTTGACAACATCGGTGTAAAAACCTATAATATATACGACCGGTCTATTCTTAAACTATGGAGGTTACTGATGAGAGAAAAAATTAAAAACATACTTCAATCCCACGAGCTGTTAAGACTGGCCACCCTGGATCAGGATGGATTTCCTAATGTCAGATCTGTAGATTATGCGATCAGTAATAATGATGAATCGAAAATATATTTTACTACTTTCAAAAACACCGACAAAGTTGCGGAACTGGCCAGGCTGAATAAGGTTTACATCGTAGTGGACAAGCCAGCCATGACAATCGAAGAGCTGTCCCAAATTAAGTACATCCGGGGAACAGGAAAGGCCTTTTTAGTGAACTCACCTGAAGAAGCCCAACAGGCCATGAGTTTACTATTGGGCAAATACGCGTTTCTCAAAGACCTGCCTGGTGATCCTTCAATGATGAGCATCTACAGAATTGAGCTTGACCAAGTACGGATCACCGATAACAGCCTGGGCTTTGGTACAGTAGAAATCTATCAATACTGAGGAAATTGACGAACTCAAATCTTATTAGTTATAATAAACACCAGAAAGTTTATGGTGATTTAAATGAATAGGAAAGAGGCCATTATCTTAACCGCAGCTCGCTTGATTCATCAGCGTGGATATCATAATGTCGGCATAAAAAGCATATTAGATGAACTGGCGATTCCCAAAGGGTCCTTTTATCATTATTTTAAAAGCAAGGAAGAACTGGGTCTGGCAATAATTGATATATATTTTCAAGACACTGCCACTTGCTTTTTGCAGGTAGATAAATCCTTGATCGGATTAAAAGAATTTTTTAATATTTTTTTTAACCGACTGATCGAACTTAGCTTAAAAAGAGGGTGCCCTGTCGGCAACCTAATTCTGGAATTATCTGATGAAAATGAAGCCTTCAGATTAAAACTGCTGCAGTGGTATAATGCTGTAGAGGAATGGGTGACAGAGATTTTGAGTGCAGAGTCTGTTACTGACCCACGAGGCAAAGCTAAAGCGTTGATTGCTGCTTACGAAGGGGCAATGCTCTTATCTAAACTCGATAAAGATGCTATTCATTTTAAAATGTTTAACAAGTATACCTTTGAAGCCATTGTCGGTATGTAATATTAAGCGGCTTTAAACTAAACAGGTTTATACCTTCACCAAAAGGTATAAACCTGTTTTCTATTCTCCCATTTTTACGGTAATACAATCATTCTTGTCCTTTTTAAAGTAGTACAAAAGTAAAGTGAATATTTATTATTTAGCAAAATACACATAAATGTAAGCACTTTTTAAGCTTAAGGATGATAATATGAAAAGATCAAGCTTTATATACGGCTCGCTGATAGTGGCCTTTTCAAGTATGTTTATCAGATTGATCAGTTTTAGTTATCAGGTATATCTGGTTCGAGCTATTGGAGCTGAAGGAATTGGCATTTTTCATATGCTTAGACCTATTTTTATGATCGGGTTAACTATTACTACCTCCGGTCTGCCAACAGCAATATCCAGGCTTGTTTCTAAAAGCAAGGCCAGTAATGATAACTACCGTATCAGAAGGTCATTTAAGACATCGCTGGTTTTTGTGATAGGCCTGTCCATTATAATTGGTATTATCCTGTATTTCAGCGCTGATTTGCTCTGCACCATGGTATTTGGCCATGCTGAATATACCCATCTAATCCTGTTACTGATCCCGGCTATTGTGTTCATATCTGTTAACTCTTTGTTCCGAGGTTTGCTCTATGGGCTCAATAAAATGTTTAAAGCCAGTGTTTCAGAATTAATCGAACACTCTACCAGATTTGTCATAGTTATTCTACTGGTGCTGTTTGTCATTCCCCAAAAATCAACTGGAATAATCAATATTGCTTTTATCGGAATCAGCATCGGTGATTTCTTTGCGCTCATTTATCTGTACCGGCTCTATCAAAAACTATTTCCTGATAAATATACTATTATTACTCGCAGTATCAGCAGGCTAAAGGTTTTGCGACAGCTGTTAAGGACATCATTATCACCGACATTTTTAAAGTTTTCACGGTTACTGAGCCAGTTTGTTACCGCCACCATGCTGCCTAAAATGCTGATGCAGGCCGGTTTCTCCCAGTTGGCTGCTACAGAAACCTTTGGCCGGATAATGGGTATGGCCATACCTATTGTTTTTATTCCGTTTCTCTTCACCTCTGCCCTGGTTGTCAATATAATTCCCAGCATCTCTCATCAGCTGCAGCAAAAAAAACCTGCAGCTATCAAGAACGACATTAAACTGGCCCTGAAACTAGTCCTGGCTGTCTCTATTCCACTAAGCCTGGCCATTTTTGCCTTTGGTAACAATATTGGTCTACTATTGTATAAGGATATGTATGTTGGCAGTTACATAAAAACTTTGAGTCTGAGCATAGTGTTTATCTCCATCAACCATGTTTTATACGGTATCTTATACGGTCTGGGGCAAGGTAAAGCTGCTGCTGCCAATCGTATTGCAGGTATGCTAATTCAGCTCAGCACCATATTTACTTTAGTCCCTAACCCTCAGTACAACATTCATGGGTTCCTTTACGGATTCATAGCATCTGCTGTTCTAACCTTTCTGCTCGATTTGCGCATCTTAAAAAAGAAAATCCCCGCCTTATTTTAAGACCGTTAAATCTGATAAACCAAAATATAGCAATCAAATATAATGAGAATTATGCCCTACATACTTCCTGAAGAAAACTAGCAATTTTAATCAGGGGGACTGCTGATTAAAATAGAAAGGCATAAATATCATTTTTAGATGCTAATAGTATTATTAAATAATCTAATACTGTTTTACAATTATATTTTTTTAGGCTATTGCATGTGTTGATTCAAATAGTTTGATTTTGCTGTTTTAGTTTTAACCTTTATAACTACTCTTCCGGTTCGATATGGATTGTCACTATACATGATTCTCCAAGTTCCTTTTTCAGGTTTAGCTCAATTTCGGTCGCAATATCATGAGCTGCTCGGACATTTAATTGCCCATCTACCAGCAAATGCAGTTCAATAGCAGCCTTTGCCCCAATCCTTCTGGTACGCAGTTTGTGATACGATTTTACATCCTTAAAGCTCTCCAAAATATTGATAATCCGTTCCTTCTCCTCCTTCTGCAACGAGGCCTCCATTAATTCATTGACAGCAGGTTTGAGAACTTGATAAGCTACTCTAAAAATAAACAAACTAACTATCACTGAAGCAATAGGATCCAGAATAATCCACCTGTTGCCCCCAACAATAGCTCCGCCAACTCCCAGTAAAGCTCCCAAAGAAGAAAGTGAATCAGAGCGATGATGCCAGGCATTAGCAATAACTGCAGAGCTTTTTATTTTCTTCCCAACTTTAATTGTATATCGATACAGTAACTCCTTGGTTACAATCGACACAGCAGCTGCTATTAAGGCAATCATTTTGGGTTGGGGCAGCAGATTACCCCTGCTAACAGCTATGATGTTTTCGATCCCTGACTTTAATATTTCCAATCCAACGATAGCTAAAAATATACTGATAACAATAGTAGCTAAGGTTTCATACTTGCCGTGACCGTAGTTATGGCATTCATCTTCCGGCCGCTCGGTTAACTTGAACCCCAGCAAAACAACCAGGTCTGTTAAAAAATCAGATAGCGAATGGACACCATCTGCCAATATAGCTCCACTGCGGCCAACAATACCAGCAAGAATCTTAAATACTGTCAAAACAAAGTTGATCCAGAACCCAATTAAGGTTATTCTTTTTCCTGCCTGAATCCTATTAAATTCTAAATCCACAGTATTACCCCCTAAAACTTTAATAAACACCTGTACCCTGACTCTATAATTGAGCCGCTCATACACTTAAACAAGCGAGATAATTGGGAGAACAAATTCTCTTACCAAAAAAACCTGTGAAACTATAAAATTATAGTCCCACAGGTATTTTCCCTGCTGCCATACGGCCCGGCTCCATACAACTATATCATGCTATAGGTATGGCCTGTTCTATTTCATTTGTTATTTATTTTTTATGTCATACTATTATATTCATTACAGACACATATTGTCAACAATCTAAGCTTGGATTAAAAAATAGCATCTTGTTTTTTCAACACCATTATCGATATTACAAGTTGACACCTCGTCATTAATGTGATATATTTATCATATAAAGATGTAAATATATCACACTGGAGGCTTCTAATCATGAAACGATTTAACCCGTTGGCTCTGATGTCCCTGTTTGCATTGATAGGTATTTTAGGAATTGTTACAAAAAACAGAGGATTCTTAGGTTTTTTCGGTTATAGCTTTTTTGTCAGGTACTTCACTGTTATTCCAGATGAGCTATTTAAGATAAATGTAAAAACAGCTGGCAATTTTGCATTTTTTACAGGGTTTACTTTTGTTTCATTAGCTGTACCGTTTAGCTACTTTTTCCCTGACTTGCTACCACCTGTCTACGCCTTTCTCGGAGGTTTTGTAATCTCTTATTTTGCATTTATCATAGCTCTCTTACGCCTGGAAATTAAAGAATCGTTAGATATGGAGTAGCTGGAATGAAGTTAAGAACCAGAATAAAAGAGTACCGGGCTAAACACAACCTGAAGCAGGAAGATTTAGCCCAGTTGGTTGGGGTCCGCCGTGAAACTATCGGGAATCTCGAAAATGGCAAGTATAACCCTTCGTTAAAACTGGCCTACGATATTGCCCGGGTTTTCAAGACAACCATCGAAGAAATCTTTGAGTTCTATTAAACTCCACTAGGGTTTGCGAGCCCAGAAGATAGCCCTGGGCGACTGCTCAGTGTACGCAGTTCCGTCGCTGTTTCCATAGATTTTTAAGATCTCAAAGCCATGTTTTTGAATCCAGTCCTGTACCTCACCGGTGCTGACTGGATGCTTTTGCTGAATAGAAGTAACTTTAATAACCTCACCATTTTTCTTAGTTACAGTTGTTCCTCTTTCGAATCTTGCTAACCGCTTTTTTACGTCAAACCAAATTGTTTTACGTGTTGTCTCTACAACCGCTCCATCCTGCGCTATTCCACACAGAGATTTTTTAACCTGGCCTAGATCCTGCCAGCTTTTTGCTAAATCACCTTCCATATGATCGCCATCCACATAGAGATAGCCACCAGCTCTTAGACTTTTAAAAGCCCTTTTGATACATTCTTCTTGTACCTCGGGTGTGGCTAATTCATAAAAGCAATTGGCAGCCAGTATTACTAAATCAAAGCCCTGAGGCCATTCTTTGGCTAACACATCCTGATTTATTAGCTTAACTTCACCAGCTGATTTGGTATTATCAAGTTTTCTTTGAAACCAATCCAGCATGCCTTTAGCGTTATCTATTCCTACAATACTATGGCCGTCAACCGCCAAGGGTATCGATATTCGCCCTGTACCGCAAAAAGGCTCCAGGATGCTGAGTTTGTTTTTATCACCAAGATGCTGTTTAATAAACAAAACATCATCTTGCTCAGTTATTATTTGATCATAGATATCTGCTATATAGGTTTCAACGTCGTATACACTACTGTTTCTCATATATTATCCTCCTGAAGTTCGAGGATACCTAAAGCATTACTCGAACTTTAAAATTTAGTCACCTTATTGCCTAAGTTCTTTAATGCTGTTAAATTACTCATCTTAATCACTCCTTTTATACTGGTTAATGAATGGGCGAGATATTGCTATATGCTACGCTTATCCTTTAGAACATACTCGGGCTTAGTCTTATATACCAAATACTTAACTCTACCACTATACTCTAAGTATGCTTTAAATCTTTCTTTATACGCCTCTTTAGTTAGCATCCCCATTATAGTGTCTATAGGAAACCAACCACTCTCAGTAGTTTCATCTGAAATGTCTAATTTGCCACCTACAGGCTCACAAATAAAATCAAACATTACTTTAGTAGGTATATACACTTCATGTTTATTGAAATAGCCGCCTGTATTGGATGTTACAACTGCCAGATTTTTGACTATAATATCAATACCACTCTCTTCTTTCACTTCTCGTATGACGCCCTCAGTAAGGCTTTCACCTTCTTCAACCTGGCCTCCTGGGAAAACCCAGCCTGAGTTATGGGTCTTAACCATTAATAAATTGCCTTTTCCATCTTCTGTAAAGCTGCCAGCTGCTACAATATGGGTTGGCATTTTCATGTTTATCACCCCGGACTAAATAATTTTGAGGTTGAAGCCTTATGACTCCAACCTCATGTTTATCACAATATGCTCAAATAATTTTTATACTATTTTTTTAAATTCAATACCTTCTTTTATCGCCGGTTCAAACACAATGTTAGCCCCGGTAACTTCAGCAGTCATGTTGACTTTAAACTCTATCGGCAAAAATATTTCATTGCCCTCCACTTCGGCTTCGGCTAAAAATGTATTGAGGCACAAATGTTTCAGAGGAATAGATGCCATTGGGGTTTTAATCGTCAATTGAGAATCTTCGACAAATACCTCTACCTCACCATAGGCCTTATTTAAATACTGGCCTACATAAGCCTGGTTGGCCAGAGGCTGCGCTGCGTCTTTAGCACATGAAGCTACGAAATCTTCTTTTTCTTTTTTCATTTTCGCTTCCATTTTTTCCAAATAGGCGGTTATCTTTTTGTTCCAGTTAGCAAAGTCTTCATTTCCTAACAGCAAATCTATAAAAGTGTAGAGCAGTAATGATTGAAGTTTAGTTCGTCTCGTGTTGGTTAAAAAGCAAAAGCCAGAATTTGTGGCAGGCACAAAAGCGACCATAGCACTAAAACCACCAATATTGCCGCCGTGATGCAATATTTTGTAGCCTTTGAACGACTCTATAAACCAGCCAAAACCATAGCTTTGAAAATCTACTTCTGCCAAGTCAGTTCTAAACATCGTTCTATTGATCATTTGGGGGGTCTGGCATTGCTTAATCTCTTTTTCAGCTATAATTTGCTGGCCATTGTACTTGCCCTGGTTTAAGTTAAAGTCAACCCACTTAAGCATGTTTCTAGCGTTAGAGATAATGCTGCCAGCTGCCCCGATAGTGCTGCCATTAGTGAAGTTATAATCAGCGATCGGCTTTATATCGCCATCAGTATATTCATGAGGCAGTGCTCTGTTTTCTACTTTAACAGCCTCAGCCACAGCATAATAGGTGTTTTCCATACCCAATGGTTTAACAATGACTTCATCAATGTACTCGTACCATCTCTTACCAGTAATCGCCTCAATTAAATAGCCTGCGAGGGCATACATCAAGTTCTGATATTGTAAGGTATGCCTGAAAGGTGCTGCAGGCTTCAGGTATCTCAGTTTTTGAATGAGTTCGTCAGATGAGAACTGATTCATATACCAGACTAGGTCATGTCTGGGCAAACCACATCTATGGCAAAGGATATCTCTTACTGACAGCTCCTCTGTTACGCATTTATCATACATCGCAAAATCAGGCAGATAATGCTTAACGGGCTTGTCCCACTCCAGTTTGCCCTCTTCTACCAGTTTAGCAATTGCTGCTCCGGTAAAAGCTTTGGTGGACGAACCGACAGAATAGATTGTATCGCTGTCAGTAGGAATTTTGTTTTGGTAGTCGCGGAACCCATACCCTTCATCCAAAATAATTTGTCCATCTTTGATGAAAGCTACCTGGACAGAAGCCGTATGATGTTCTTTTAATAGGTCATTTATGTGTTTTCTAATGTTCTCTTTGTTAACGATCATTACAGTGCCTCCTCTTTATTGTCTACAGCTATTATAACAACTGTTGTATCAATTGTCAGGCAATTATTTAGATTTCAGAAATATCTCGCCCAAATTAGATTTTTATCAGCAAATCATTTAATTTCAGTGTAAAAAATGTATAATTAAATTAGTTTTTTTATTAAATCAGAGGAGGATTATGATGGACGCTAAAAACTTTATTTATTTTGAGTTTGAAATAAATAGTAGCTGCAGCAATGTGTGGAAGCTGTTGAGTACTGAAGCGGGATTGAAGTGTTTTTTTGCGCCAAATGTTGAAATGGATTTTCGAGTAGGGGGAGCATTTGAGATTTTATTTGATATGAACCAGCCCCCAGGTTTGCGGGGATCAGAAGGCATGATTATTCTGAATATTGAGCCAGAACAGATGCTTTCTTTCACCTGGAATTCCCCACCGACATTGCCGGATATCCGCCAGCAAATGTCTGTTGTCCATATTTACTTAGCTCCCACTGAGAAGGGCTGCTCAGTTCGCTTTGTTAATTCAGGTTATGGCCATAGTGAATCCTGGCAGGAGGCCAGGCGTTATTTCACTCGAGCCTGGGGGCAAATCGTGCTGCCACGCTTAAAACATGCCGCTGAGCAAGGTGCCTTACAATGGGATGGACAGGATAAAATTGAACCGATAACTTACCTGAAAACCGTAATATGATTCAATTGATCTTTTGAACTCAGTTGCTTAATAGTTTATACATTTCGTATTGAGTAATTGAATGATAATCCATATGCAAGTAATTGCAAAAGGTATGTGCTGAGGCATTGTTGGCATAGCTGGTGCTGAGTGTATCAGGTTTTAAATCAGCTATGACCCTGTTCAACAAAGACCTAGCATAACCCTTCAGTCTGTATTTCGGATGCACCCAAAGATAGAATATTCTGCTGGCTGTTGCGGCTATACCAGCAACTACTACGCCTTTTTCTCTGATACCATAGTAGCTGGCAGGCAAATGCTGAAAGTAGAAAAAATCTGCCTGCCATGGCAAATGAGAATAGTCCATTTCTCTCAGGCTATATAACTCCTGATAGCTCAGTGTTTCTACTTTTTGGGAATGATAATCAGGTTTGTTTATATAGTTGCTTGGTTCCCATTTGCGATAGGTCAGATCGTACACCTTCTGATACCCTAAATTTTGATAAAAACTTACTGCCCGTTTGTTGCTGGCAATAACCTCTAAAAAAAGTTGCTTACACTTGTTATTTATGGCAGCTGCCTGATGATATTCCATTAGCTGCTGAGCCAGACCAGAGCCTCTCTCCGAGGGAATAATGGCCATACCGCCACATCTGAGGGTTTTAATACCTTCTCCAGTCTTTAAACCTCCAAGGGTTATGCCAACCGACACATTATTCTTTAGAGCTACAAAAGACAGCTCGCGAGAGTTTCCTTCTGGACCAAATAATTTGCTTACAAATGTCTCCTGATCCATGTTGAGGTTCACACTATAGTCTGCAAATCCGTCACTGAAAGCTTGATGTGATATTGAGTCGCTTACGTCTGAGCAACTCTTAATTGTATACAATGGTTTACACTCCCTTTCAGAAGTTTTAAGAACTTTAACATATTGAAGTTTACTTACGAAGTCAATATTTCGGCTCCAGTTTCAGTTACCAGTACAGTATGTTCCCACTGGGCTGATAGTCCTCCGTCTGTGGTAATTGTTGTCCACCCGTCATTTAAAATTTTACATCTGTAGCTGCCCTGGTTAATCATGGGCTCGATGGTAAAGACCATACCGGGAAGCAGAATTACCCCTTTAGCTGGAGATTGATAATGGTGGACAAAAGGATCTTCCTGAAACTTCAGGCCAATACCATGCCCGCCAAAATCTCGAACCACCGAAAAACCTGCAGCTTTGGCATAAGGCTCAATTGCATTGCCAATATTGTTTATTGGCTGGTAAGGTTTTACGCTGTTTACGCCGATATACAAACATTCTCGAGCACAGTCAACCAGCTGCTGTGCTGTCTCAGTTATGGTGCCAATCGTGAACATTCTGCTGGCATCAGAAAAATAGCCATCAAGGATTGTAGATATATCGACATTGACAATATCCCCTTCTCTTAATACCGTTTCATCTGGGATACCGTGACAGATGACATTGTTTAGTGAGGTGCAGGTACTCTTAGGATATTTTTTATAGTTGAGAGGAGCTGGATACCCGCCATTTTGGATGGTGTACTGGTAGACCCACCCGTCGATCTGATTGGTTGTAATTCCTTCTTTAATTTTTCCGTCCAGCATATCTAAAATATTCTTAGTCAAAACAGCGCTTTTGCGGATTCCGGCTATCTGTTCTCTGGTTTTAATCAGATATCTTGGTGGAACAAGGTATCCTTTTCTTTTTAATCTGCTGATAATGCTATCCTTATCAATATGACAGTGCTTATATTTTTTGCCACTACCGCACCAACAAAGCTTATTTCTGGAGAAAATCATTTATTGCCAATACTGATTTATATTGGCCCTCACCTGCCTATCTTTATATTTTTGAATCTATTGATCAAACCTTCTCTTCTGGTATTTTTATTGCTCGGTCATATACTTTATCGTGCCCTGACAGCAGTTCGGCTGCAAAAGATCTGCCAACATCCTGTGCTGTATGGGCATCGGAGCCCAACACCATCTTAATCTGATAGCGCTTAGCCAGGTCGAAGAATATACCCGAGGGGTACAGCTCTTGACAGTAGGGTTTTCTTAAACCGGCTGTATTAAAGTCAATTTCATAGCTTCTAGCTTTCAGTTCCAGCATAATTTGCTCTAACAGCGCTGTGTTTTTATATTCAAAAGGAAAAATGCTGTTAAAAATTCTTACCAAAGTGGGGTGTCCTATCCGCCTTGGCTTGTATCTGCCCAAATCAACTCTAATTGATTTTAACATAGTCTGGTAATAAGCATCATATACCTGTTCCACTCCGCCTAAGAGCTCAACCAGTTCTCTAAACATCGCCGGGGTGGCATCTAAACAGTAATACTGGTTTTTAACTTTTAAAAAGTGAATCGACAGGATGCTGTCCTGTGTTCTGGGGCCATACCTGTTGAGCAGCTCTTTAGTAAACCCCTCAAAGCCCTCCAGATAATCGACCTCAAAGCCAGCATTTATCTTAATACGCTGTTGATAATACTGCTTAACTTGCTCCAGTTCCTCCAGATAGGCAGCAATAGTGCTGGCGCTCGGTGAACAAAATTCTCTGATCTCATCATCAATAAAACCTACCGGCAATGGCAGGTGTTCTGTAAATGATATTTCATTCAGGCCTATTTCGAGCGCTCTGGCAATGTACTGGCCAAAAGAGTCTGACGTACCATGTGGGCAGTATGGAGAATGAATATGACCGTCTCTGACAATATTCTGCATAACTGGCTCCTTTTCTGACTTGTATACACCCAACTAACTCTGTTTAATAATTCTCATTCAAGTAATGTCATTGAGTTAGCAAACAAGGTTTCAATATATAAGCTAAGCTTAAAGCACATAAATGAGCTGACTTAGAGGTAGTAAGTATCACATAAGAACTAAACATGTATAAGAAGATAGACTAAGGATTCACTTATTTTAATTATTTAAGCTCTGCTTTGTCTATTAACTTAAAATAATAATCTACTATATCCGGGTATTGATGTAGCGCTTCCCGGCCTTTTTCACTTAGCTGATAAAGGCCTCTGGATACTTTATTAAACCAAAAGTAATGGTTCCTGTATAGAATTGAGGTGGTTTTTTTTCCGGTACCTAACAGCCGCAATTTTTTGGGTGACAGGCTGCCAAACCTTTGCAGACAGCAGGCTATATGCAGGCAATTCTCCTTGTAAACAGTCATCAGCTTTGTTCTGCTGCTGCCTCCAACATTATAATTGTTAATCCGCCCGGCTGCCTCTTTTAAAATATCATTTCGCTTTCTTTTCGAGGAACGTTTGCTGTGCTCTCTGCTGAAGGGCTTAGGATGATGCACTACTCTGACAAGCGCATCCTCTCCAGTAAAGGCTACAACCATTAAACCAAACTCCAACCGTCGAGTCAAATATACCTTGTCTTTCCAGGCTCTGGAGTAGAGATTCCGTGGACAGGGGACCGCCAGATAGACCAGGTCTGTCAAGCGCTGCCGCTTAACCCCCTGGACTAACAGCTGCAGGTTTAGTGATTTTTTTAACTCAATTACGACCAGTTCCTGATCTTTAACTGCTGTGACATCCAGAGCCTTTACCTCGCCATTTACTTTATAGCCTCGCTCTATAAAATAGTTGCAGACAGGCTGATATAAATCTGTCTCTTTAATAATCATATGTATACCTCATTAAATGATTCTTTAACTCCTGCTGTTCAGCCAAAAGCACTTAATCTTATCTGCCAACAGCTTAACACTGGACTCATAAACGGCCTGACTCCACTCTGGTGGAAAAAGCTCCCGATAATTACTATGACCAAACCGCCGGTCAATCAGCACGACGATGCCAACATCACTGGCCGTCCTGATCACCCGTCCCGCGGCCTGCATGACTTTGTTCATACCCGGATACAGATAGGCATACTGAAAGCCATTATTAGAGCTCTGATCAAAATACCCTCTGATAATATCTCGCTCTAAGCAAATAGCCGGCAGCCCTACTCCAACAATAACAGCCCCGCTCAGCTTTTCTCCGACAAGGTCAATGCCCTCGCCAAACATGCCGCCCAGCACCACAAACGCAACCAAAGTCTGCTCTGTACCAACTTTAAAAGCAGCCAGGAATTCCTCTTTTTCCGACTCACTGATACCGCGTCCCTGCTTCATGACCTCGATCCCCGGCTTGTCTGCTACCCATCTCTGATACACTGCCTCCAGATACTGATATGAAGGAAAGAAAACCAGATAATTGCCGGTTTTACCTTTAACCGTTTGATAAACCGTTTCTACTACCTTTTGGTAGCTCTGAGGACGATCCAAATATTTGGTTGAGATTCCATTGTTGACCAGAAGACAGAGATTTCTTGAATCAAAGGGGGAGGTTAAGGTTAAACCATAACTCTGATCATCACCACCGAGAATCTGGACAAAATAATTGATGGGTGTCAGGGTGGCCGAGAACAACACTGCTGCCTCAGCATTTGTTAAGTACATTTTTAGATTGGCAGAGGGATCTATACAGAATATTTTCATGGTCACTTCATCGGCATTTTTTTGATAGATAGTCACATATCTCTCATCGTACAAATCAATTCTCTTGACAAAGTCGTAGCACTCAAAGTAAAACTCTAACAGTTGATCAGCCTGCTCTCCTTCCGCCAGCTGGGCATAGATTTTCTCCAAGCGGTGGATAAAGCCCCATATTAAATCTACAAATTCCTCCGCGTAAGCATCCTCAGTAAGCTGATTGGTTTCAGCACATTCGTGCCTTTTTCTGATCAGAAACTTATTCATATCATTTAAGTAGCCATACAAGGTTTGATCTATCTGCTTTACTTTTTTCTTTAACTCTAAAATAGCCTTTTTAGATAATACCGCTGAATACATGCTGCGAGCTCTGTCCACTAAATTATGGGCTTCATCAATTAAAAAAATATAACTACTGTCAGGGTGAAGCCGGGCTGCTCCCTCAGAGAAGTACCTCCTTAGAATTGCACTCGGGTCAAAAGCATAGTTGTAATCACAGATAATGCAGTCACAGTAGAGTGATAAATCCAGGCTTAATTCATGGGGACAGACCTGAAATCGTTCTGCGTAGTCAATGATAACATCCCTGCTATAGTGATCGGTAGCCGTAATCAGAGCCGTTAAAGCATCATTAATCCTGTCAAAATGTCCTTTGGCATAAGCACAGTAGGCACTGTCACACTTTCTTTCATCGTTTAAGCAAATCTTATCTTTGGCAGTGATTATAATTCTTTTTAAAACCAGACCCTTCCTGGCCAGTAAGTTCAGCGCCTTTTCTGCGACATCTCGGCCAATGGTTTTTGCCGTTAAATAGAATATTTTGCGGGGACGTTGATCCAGCGCCTTAATGGCTGGAAACAGCGTGCCCATCGTTTTGCCAATTCCGGTTGGGGCTCGAGCAAACAGTTTATCTCCAGTCATTATTACCCGGTAAACAGAACTGACTAATTGCTTCTGGCCTTTGCGGTAATTCGAAAATGGGAACTGCAATTCTTTAATACTGGCGGCTTTGGCATTATTATAGGCCAGTAATAGCCTGGCAAATTGCAGATAAACAGTGAGGGTAGCGTCCATAAACTCCTCTAATTCCCGGTAGGTAAAGCTTCTCTCAAATTGCTTAATATCATAGCTGCCAAGCTGAACATAGGTCAGGTGAACCATTATTTCATTCAGATTATTCTGCCTGGCGTACATATAAGCATAGATCTTGGCCTGGGCCCAATGGAGTTGACTGTAATTCTCTTCGATGTCCTTAATCTGAGCTGCAGATTTAATTTCGCAGATTATGGGGGTATTATAGTCCTTAATAATACCGTCGGTCCGACCATTAACTAAAATCATCAGCTCGGCATTTGCTATCTCACAGTTAATAGCCACCTCTGCCTCAAATTCCTGATACTGTTCAGAGAATCTCTGCTGAATCCGCTGGTGAGCTTTAATCCCATCTACCGCCCTGCTGGCGCTTAAAAAAACTGCTCTGATATCACCGGATTTATATACAAATTCAACCAGCTCACCGACAGATACTCTCAATTTATGGTCCGCCATTATCCACCTCTGCGAAAGTATGTTTGGTTCTATTATAGCATAATATCTGGATAAGCAAGCTGCCAGTTAAATAAAGCTGGCTATTCCAGCCCCTCCAGCATTCTTTTCTTAAACACCTGTTTGAGGAATCTTAAAAATGTTTTTCTCTTGGTCAGCCAAACTATTTTAGCGCCATTGCGCTTGTTTTGGATCATTTTTTCTACCAGATATCCTGCTACATCCTCCACAGTATCACCCAGAATATGATATATTTTTAAATATCTCTCTCGGGCTCTGGTATCCTCAGGCAGTGATTTGATCATAAAATCAGTTAACACCATTCCCGGACTCAGGATGCCTACTTTCAGTTTGGTACCAGCTGCTTCCTGGGCTGCTGCCATCGTGTAATAGCTGGTGGCACGCTTGGTCATCCCATAGATGCTCATCTTTCTCATCATTCTTCCATCGCTGCCGAAGCCCTCCATGTTGTAGATAAATCCCCCGGTTGCTTTCATTAGGGCACTTGCAATCCTGGTGCCATTAAGCACCCCTTTAATATTGACATCGACAATTTGGCCCATCTTAAGCGGATCATGCTCCCATATATACTCTCTATTTTGGTCGATACCAGCATTGTTGATCCAAATATCAATCGTAAATACCTTGCTGGCATAATCAGCCATCCTTTCAACCTCAGCATAATTGCTGACATTGGCGGCATACCCGTATACTTCGCTATCAGGAAAGACATGCTGCAACTGCTGCACTACTGCTGCTGTGCTTTCCCTGCTTCGACCATTGATTAACACATTGTGGCCCTGGTTTAGAAATTCTCTGGCTATTCCCAAGCCAATGCCTCTGGTACTTCCGGTAATGACGACATTCATATATAAAAATCTCCTTTTTCTATATTATAGTATAAAAAAACCTTAAAACAATTAAACTGTTCTAAGGCACTGAAAACCACTTGAAGTTAATTTTAAATTACAATGCACCAAATAATAAATTGACTATATTGGCATTTTCAGTAAGGAAAATGGCTGCTTTTTGGAGACTGTTGAAAATGTTTGCTGTCAAGGAACCAAAAAAATGCTAGCTGAAGCTATACAAATAGTATGCTGAAGTTAGCATTTATTTTGAGTGACGCTGAGAGCGGACTTTTTCAGCAGTCTCAAACTGTTCTAAGGTTTATAGCTATCTGTTCAACTTTATTCAATCGGCAAAAGCAACCTCAACATTTTGGTCTTTTTTCCGAAGCATATTAAACTCTTTTCTCATCAGCATCAGGACAGCCGCCGTTATTATCAGATCGATTAAAAATGTCCCATAATAAACCCAGCCGATACCAAATAATCCGGGCAGTATCATCATCACCGGTACATAAAATACCAGTTGCCGCGCTATGCCAATCAAAGCAGCGGGTCTGCCTTTATTGATTGCCGGATAGAAGGTCATCATCATGAAAATGACCGGCAAAACAGGCAGGAGCGACATATATACCCTGATAAAGGTTAGAGAGCTGGCATCGAAGATTCTGTTGTTAAACATCAAATTTAATACCGAATTCGGGCTTATCATAATCAACAGCCAAAACGGCAACATCATTAAGGTGCTGCCCACCGCAAACCTTTTAAAGCTGGTAATAACCCGCTGGTACTGTTTAGCCCCATAGTTAATACCGATAACGGGCTGCAGGGCTCTCATTAGCCCGAACACCGGGGTAAGCAGTAACATAAATATCCGGAAAGCAGCCCCATAAAAAGCTAAGTCAAATGTTGTCCCAAACCTTGACAGGGCATTAAATACCACGACGGCCTGAACCAGGCTCATGACAGTCATAATAAAAGAAGGGACCCCCATAGAGAATATCTTTTTGACAATCTCTTTATCCCGTCTAATTTTGAATGGTCGTGCATCAAATGAAACCCTTCCGGTCTTAAAGTATAATATACCGACAATGGTGTATACTAACATGCCCAGATTGGTTCCCCAGGCAGCTCCTGCTACCCCCATTCCCATAATAACGATAAATATATAATTGGCTATCACATTTACAATCAATCCTATGCCCATGATTACAGCCGCTGATTTCATTTTACCTTCAGCACGAACAACCATATTAGCAGCCAGGCCATATATCCAAAACAGCGAGCCCAGGACTGTGATCCGAAAATAGGTATCTCCTAAAACAAGGGTATCACCAACACCGCCCATTACCCGTACCAGGGACTTAGAGAATAAAAGGGCTAATATCACGAAGACAACTGTTGAAATTAAAGTCAGGTAATTGACATTGCCTAGTAATTTATGTTGCGTATCCTTATCATTGGCACCGAGAGCAATGCTCAGGGCCGATCCCGCACCAACTCCGATTAAAGAGCCTATTCCCAAAGTAATTTGTGATAATGGATAAGCCAATGAAATGCCGGCAAGTGCAGTTTCACCGACAAACCTGCCCACAAAAATTGCATCAAATACTGTGTTTAAGCCGTATAAGACCATGGCTACTACAGCCGGCCACGAGATTTTAAGCATT
>JANQLZ010000148.1 GCA_028280325.1 Bacillota bacterium | reverse complement strand
AAACGACGAAACATAGGGCAAAACGAGGCTCACAGAATTGAGCTTAGATAAAGGAGTAGCTAGAATTTTTAACATAGATTATACGAGGTAGTATATCTATGTAAAAATTCTAGCGTACCGACGCCTAGCTAAGCCAATTATGGGAGCAACCGCGGAAAGAAGCAATAACTACCGCTTGGACATATCCTCCAAGACAATCTCAGCCAGTATTTCAGCTAAAATCTCTGTGCTGCGCTTGGCTTCAATTAAGGCATTTTGATAACCACCCATTTCCACCAAGATTGAGTTGTCGCAGAGATGCTGATTATAGCGGGCGGTATCCTGAAGCAGAATACCACGCGATAAGCCAGGATATCTCTGTTCAATTTTATGTTGTAACCTCAAAGCAAATTTATAGTTTTGCTCCCAGCGGGGGTTTCTGATGCGATCTGAGCCGACCACAAAATAGAGTCGAGCATATTTTTGCCCTTTTATTCTGGTCGTGGTCAATTCTTTGGGCACTCCATCGTTGTGAATATCTAAAATATAATTTATGGACTGTTGCTCATTCAGGGCTGCCTCAACGGTCTGCAAACTATGGGAATAGGCGGCCCAAAATGGCTCCCAGATATGGTTCTTTGAGGTATGCATAACTGGAATACTGTATTTGTCCTGCAACAGCTCAGCTAACAATATTCCGGTTTGAACCACCGTAGCACTGTTACCGTTTTCCTGATATCTAACTCCACTATCGGGCATGTAGGCTTCAGTGTTATGGGTATGATAGATAAAAACGACCGGGTCCTGACTGTTAAAGGTTGCAGTTGATGACAGACTGATCTCCTGCCCGGCCCCATAATCGACCACATCATTGACGACCAGTGGTCCGGCAGATTCTGATACGGTATCATCTAAAATATCTGAGGAATCAGGAATAGTACCGGGGTCCAGACTGGCGATCTGACTCTGCAAAAATGTAATTGGCTTGTAAAGATCGACCCCCGTTAACACATAACCTGCCGCCACAATACTATTTGAGTTATTATTTTTCGCTATCTTTAGCTGACTGTTAATAATACTCTGCCATACCTGAGCATCACTGAACAGCACTTCCTGCAATCTGAGCCTGACAGAAGTGGCGTGGTCGCTATACACACCGGCAGCTGAGACCGCTTCATTTGTTGCCCAGGCAGTAAAAAAAAGGAGGGCGATTGATAAAACCGAACCAACTATGGCTAAGACTATTAATTTACTTATATCAAGCTTGATCTTGTTTTTTCTATTCAATACTCCTCACCCCAGTTAAATTTATGGGTTTAGTATTTACAATATGCTTATGTTTATCTATTATGCTTGATGTCTGTGGAAATAGTTATTAAAACCATTGGAAATTACATACGATATATCCTCTATCAACATATCAACTTCTTTAGGGGTAACAACTAAAGCTCCAACAAAAGGATCAAGTATTTGCCTCAATACCCTGTCCTGGTCAGGACCTAAATCAATGCGGCGTTGCTGTGAAACCAGCTGCAGGGCATTATTTACTAAAGTAATGGCATGAACAACAGTGGGAACCCCAATGGCAATAACCGGCACTCCCATAGTATCTCTGCTAATTGATTTTCTCTTATTACCTACCCCTGATCCAGGGTGAATACCTGAGTCTGCAATTTGAATTACGGTATTTAAGCGATCCACACTATTAGCAGCTAAAGCATCAACACAAAAAATAACATCGGGTTGAATTTGATCAACGACACCTTTGATAATATCTCCTGTCTCTACTCCGGTTATCCCCAATACACCGGGTGACAGAGCTGCTACATTATGATTTTGAGGATTTAGCACTTCAGGCATGTGATTGTAAAAATGCCTGGTAACAAAAAGCTGATTGACAACCCGAGGCCCTAAGGCGTCGGGAGTAACATTCCAATTGCCTAAACCCACAACCAGAGAAACGGTATCCGGCTGCAGATTATACATTCCTTTTAATTCATTAGAAAAAATATAACTGACCTCATCATTTATATCATCGTCCTGAAGACGAACTTTGGGAACCTCCAAAGTAATATATCGCCCTGGAGCCTTTCCGAGCGCTTTGGCTCCGGCCTCGTTCATTATAGTTGTCCGATGAATTATTGCATGATCTGTGGTCAGCGTTTCGGATTGGACGCCCTCAATGTTCCTGCTAACCCCTTTGGTAATCATTTCGCGCGCTTCTAACGCCAAATCACATCTTTGCAATAAACTATTAATGTCATTACTATTCATTATTTACCTCCTACTTATTCAATATTGTTGACAAACTAATAAAAAATAAACTCATTTTTAGGTGCACGGTTGCATTACATGTTTTTACATGTTAAAATAACGTGGACTTTTGCGATATCCGAGATTTGCCCCCAAATCTGCAAATACTAATCATGGTGGAGGTGAAGGGAATGCCTAACAATAAATCAACAGCAAAAAGAGTACGACAAACTCAAAAACGCACTGTCAGAAATCGAGTAGTAAAGTCGCAGGTTAAAACTGCTATCCGTCACTTCGAAGACTTGCTACCAACAGATAAAAGTGCTGCTGAAGATAAACTGAAACTAGCGTTAGTGACTATTGATAAAGCCGTTACCAAAGGTGTTGTTCATAAGAATAAAGCGGCCAGACAAAAATCACGTTTAATGAAAAAATTTAATAAACAATAAAAGTAAAAAACCGACCTCTTGCAAATAAGGTCGTTTTTTCATTTTAAAAATAGATATGAAAGAAGCATTTTGCAATTGGATTTTATTTCACTGCCTCAGTATGGCCGATAACCCATAGCTCCAGCGCTAGTTTGGGATTAATTTTGCCGGTTTTTATGTTCTCCTCTATTTTATTTAGTGAAAGCAGCAAATCCTTTAACTCGTTCACACTGAAGTTAACGGTTTGCTGGTATAGCTTTTTCAGAACAAACTCTGGTACCTTAAGCTCCTTCATTAAACTATACTTAGTATAGCCTCGCTCTTGCAACAGCTTTGCTCTGATAATCAGCCTGATTTGACGGATTATCATTACCAGAATTCGCAATGGAGGTTCCCCAGTGGCCTGCAATAACTTCAGCTCTCGATAAGCCTTCGGGATATCTCGTTGACCAATAGCATCAACACAGGCAAATATGCCAGACTCGACTGCAGCAGCCACCAGTAAATCTATATCTTCTGCTGTAATATTGGTGTCTTCTGCCTTGTATGCTATCAATTTATTTATTTCATTGAGCAACTCCAGCATAGATCTGCCTACCAAAGAAATTAAATACTCTATAGTCTGGGGGTCGGCCTGTTTTCCTTCTTTTTTAAACTCTCTGCTGATCCATTTTTTTAGTTCTCCAGTTTTAAGCTCAATACATTCCACAATAAAGCCCAGTTTATCAATTGCTTTATATACTTTTTGCCTTTTGTCCGGTTTGCCAGCATCCAACAGCAATAGTTTGGTGGTCTTCGGCAATTTGGCCAGGCCTTCACTCCAGGACTTTCTCAAGGAGCTGTTTGTCCAAACTTTTTCAAAATCGGTAACTACAATAACTCGGGCAGCAGCAAACATGGGAGGCATTAGCATAGTATTGAGTAAGTCATCCTCAATTGCTGTGCAAGAACTCCGTGAGTAATTAAAGCTATTGTTGTCGTCGATATCGTTGATTACCAGATATTTGTTAACAACCTCTTTTTCCAGCATTTTTTCTGTGCCGTACAGCAATATAATATTAGGGTTTTCCTGCCTAAGTTTTTTTAGAGCAGCTATTGCCGTTAATCTTGCCACTTTAATTCACCTGCCTGTTTTGTCTGTAAATAGCTTGAAATATCTACTTTGCGGCCAGTACTTGTAATGGTGATGGCCCCATGCAGATCTGTTCGCCAAATATCAGCCATGCCCTTCTGATACCTTTCAATTACCTCTTGATGAGGATGGCCAAAATTGTTGTCTCTTCCAGCTGAGAAAACAGCTATCCTGGGATTAACCCAGCTTATAAAAGAATCCGTTGAACTGGATCTACTGCCGTGGTGGGGTACCTTAATAATATCAGACTTCAACAAGCTACTGTACTTCGCTGAAATCCTTGATTCACTGTCATACTCAATATCTCCGGTAAACAAAACCGATGTCTCACCGTAAACAAGACGCAAGACAAGCGAAGCATTATTGTCGTCAACTTGCTCAATACTGTTTTCGGGATTGTATACCTCTATCACACTGTTAGGCATTATCCTAATCAGGCCTGTTTCGTGTAACAATTCAATATCGGCTCCTTGCTGCCGACATCTTTCGACCAGCTCTCTAACTGATTCACCACCCGAATAATAGGCTTGGGGGGTAAGATACAAAGTTCTGACTGCCACTTGATCAGCTACTCTGAGCAATCCGCCGATGTGATCCTGATCAGAATGGCTAACTACCAAAGCATCTACTCTATTAATACCAGCTTGCCTCAAAAAAGGCAATACTATTTTTTGACCAAAATCAGAATATTCGCTTTTATATCCACCATCGATAACCATCGTGTATTGGTTAGGCCATTTTATCACAGCACTATCCCCCTGACCGACATCCAGAAATGTAACTTCCAGCTGCCAGGCATTATCTCCCAGGCTGAAAACACAGATCATCAACGCCAGTACAGCTATTTTCAAAGCTAAACGGCTTTGCCTGTTTCTGATCATGATTATGACTACTATTAGTAATGTTAAATAAATTATTGTCAGCCAGATCGGCCATCTTCGGAGTGAAAACTTGGCATAGGGCAAGGAAGCCCACAATTCTGCCAGAAAAACATTTAACCTCAACAGCCATGTTAAAGGGTAATGAACAATTAGCCTTACACCAGGCAAGGTATAGAGCAGGCCCAAAATCAGGGCGGCAAATGATACTGGAACAATAGTTAAATTTGCTGGGATTGAATAGAGTGGAAAATAATTAAAGGTGTTGATAATAATAGGTAAGGTTACAAGCTGAGCAGCCAAAACCAGGCCAATAGATTTTACCAGTTTGCTTTTCCCGTATTGATTTACAATCAAAGGCAGGATCAGTAATATGCCTGCTGTAGCTGCAAAAGACAACTGCCAGCCCAGACTGTTCAGTGATAATGGGTTAATGACCAGGATAATAACTGCTGCCAACGCCAAGGTATTCACGGGATTATATACCTGATAAAATATTTTGGCCATTAAAGCGATCGTCAGCATTATTGCTGCTCTCAATACCGAAACAGATAAGCCGCTAATCAGAGCATAGCCCCAAATCAAAAGCAAAGTTATCACAGCAGACTTTCTGATACCAAATCTTTGTCTGGTCAATATCAGCATTAGCATGCTGGCCAGCAAACCGATATGCATGCCAGAAATAACCAACACATGGGCTACTCCAGCAGCCTGATAAAAACCGTAGAGTTCATTGCTGAGAAGCCTGCGCTCACCTAAAGTCATTGCTGAATATAAACCGTATATATCTGCCGGCAGTTTGTCTTTGATCGGCTCTAGAATCTGATCTCGTAGTTTATCAGCGATACCGGAAACAGTTATCGAAGGTGATCTGCTTATAACCCGGGGATTACTGCCCACTAAGTAGATGCCCTGCTGCGCCAAATACTGACGATAGTCAAATTGCCCGGGATTCGTGGCCTGTTCAGCTAATACTAACGAGGACTCCAAGATAACCTTATCACCAACATCAAATTGGGCTTTATTATTGACCCTGATTCTGGCAGCCGGGAACAACGGCACCCGATTATATGTATCTACCCTTATATCAGCATAATAGCTCTCGGCCTGATAAACAACACCACTGATAAGCACCTGGGCATCACTTTCAGCAGGAATGCTGCTGGGGGTAGTCAGTAAGGTAGCCATACCTAAAACTAAGGCAACTGCAGATAGTTTGGGCAAATTAATGAATCTGTTGTCAATCCAGTTATTGAAGACCCACGCCATTAATAACAGCATAACGGCTACGATCACCAGCAACAACCTGGAACCAAATTGCACGGCCCAGACCAGCGGCAACAGAAATCCAAGTAAAACCACAGACTGATTATTATACAGAAAACTGTTCAGCCTGTGGTTTAGAGTACTTCTATGCTTCATCTCTGCGGGTATATATTACAGCTGCTATCAAAGCTGTCAAAGGAATACAGCAAATTAAACCGATACTGCCAGCCAAGGAGCGGACCACCTCGCTGACCACCAGATCCATGTTAAACACCCTCATCAGCGGCATTTCATAGGCTCTGAAAAGCATCAACAGTGGAAGAGAGGTACCGGCATACGCCAGGATTAAGGTATTAACCATGGTTCCCATTACATCTCTGCCAACATTTAAACCTGCCTGAAAAAGCTCCCTGATACCTAAATGCGGAGCCTGTTGCTTGACTTCAAACATCGAGGAGGCAATTGACATGCCGATATCCATAACCGCTCCTAAAGCCCCGATTATAATCCCAGATAATAATAAGCCTCTAAAATTGTAGGCGATTTGCTGCGGCGCAAAGGTCAGCATTTGAGCTTCATCCATGCTCATGCCCGTTAACATGCCCATGTTACTAAAAACTGTAGCCAAAACACCACTGAGAACAATGCCACCGGCCGTACCTATAATGGCTGTTATACTCTTTTTATTTATTCCGCCCACGATAAAGAAAGTGCAGATTATTGCGATTACCGAAACCCCTACACTAATTAAAATTGGATTACCGCCATGCAAGGTATAAGGAACTAAGACCCACCACACTAAGATAATAGTTATTATTAACGTTAGCAGCGATCTTACACCTTTCCAGCCTCCAATCAAAATAATCAGTACGGCAAAAACGGCTACTAAGAGATATACCACATTTAGCCGATAATAGTCTTCTATATAAGCAGCGCTTATTTCTCCTTCTGTTAGCTCCAACAACAAAACAACTTGATCCCCAGGCTTAAGGTACATATCGTAAGCAGGGTTGCCAGTATGAACATTTTCAATTGTAAACTCCCGCCCGGTATGCACCCCATGGGTCACCCTGACGATCACTTCTTCTTTTCCTTTGATAAAGTCAGATGGGGTGATATCCAGTACCTTGACATTGGTTACCTCAGCCCGGGCCCTGGAATCAGCATATGCTTCCCACATCCCATCTTCGGCATCAGCCACTATCAGGAATGTGTTTATTATCAATATTAACAGGATTAAATATATTGATATTTTCCGTTTCTTGTTAACCATCAGTAATTTTTCTCCTAACAATAAAATCCTATTTTTGACCACCTTTTGTTTGCAAATGTTTCATGCTACCGTATAATTCAATCAGTCTTGAATACTCTTCCTGGTCATAGAATTGTACAGCACCGCTTCCAAAACCTTTAGCGACCTCGACACTGTATTTTGCTGCAGTAGCAATATCTATTTCATGGCTGGCTCCGGTAGCACAGCCGGCAACAGGTACTGCCGTAGTAATAGCCAAACCAATAACCGGTGCTGTAGTTGAAGTGGATGGCTGTAAAATACTATTAATGTGATACAAGCCGTTACCGTACGGTGTTATATCTTGTGTACTGAGCGGTAATATAGTTGCAGTATCACCTGTTACTTGCTCCAACAAATCAGCTAAAGAAGGACTGACACGTAATATATAGCCTTCTTTAACTGTAGGAGTAATGGCAATACCTCGGTTGTTTAATACTTTGTTGCCTTTAGTGGTGTCAATAGAAATGATCGCATCCATCTCATCGGCAACTTCATGTTTATTCATAATAGCTGAATCCACTGGAGATCCCATAAAAGGAACAGGTTTATGGGGTTTGGTAGGAGCGTTAGGACAGATATGAGTTCGCACAGTTACATCGCCTTCAAGCATATCACCTTTGAGGTTCATCCTGATTAGTTTTAGTGCAGTTGCCGTTGCTGCCAAAGCTCCGTCACCATCAGACACAAATCCAATTTGCTCCGGCCTGGCCCCAATTCCTCCCAGTCTGCCAATAATCCCAAGAGTTGGAGCATTGCCCCCATTCATTTTACCATTCATTCCAGGTATTGTAATAGATATAAAGTCTGTAGAGCCTTTTTCACCGCCTACTGTGTAAACACTTAACTCTTTGGCGCCTTCGGCACGTAGAAATACTGCTACACTCTCCCCACAGGCAGTTGGTGAATCAAACAATGGAACCAAGTCTAAAACCTCGCGCAGTAACATTATCCATCCTCCTTTTATTTAGCTATAATTACAGACCTTATTTTATCATAAGTTGATGGCCCTATTCCTTTTACCCGCATAATATCTTCAACTTTTTTAAAAGAACCATTCTCCTGCCTGTAGGTAATTATATCTTTTGCCTTTACTTTTCCTATACCATCTAATGCTTCCAATTGTTCCATTGTCGCAGTATTAATATTAACCAGTGCATTTTTCTGGTTAACAGTACCACTGTTAGCAGGGGAAACCACTTGTACAGCAGCCTCACCCTGAGCAGGTATGTGTATTTTAGAGCCGTCATAGATAATCGACGCCAGGTTTAAGGCGCTTAAATCAGCTGAGTCCTGCTCGCCGCCGGCTTTTTCTATCAATTCAAACAATCTTATAGGTTGAGTAAAGCTGTATACCCCTGGAGAATTTACTGCTCCCGATAAATGGATTATAACCAGTTCCTCCTGATATGTATCTTGGTCCTCTTTACTGATGAACTCAGTAATTCTGGCCTGCTGCTCCTGTAACAGGGCTTCAGTAGCAACAATAACTTTATTGGCATTGCTCAACCTAATGAGCAAAAAAATGTTTAGTGAGACACTCACTATTAAAAGTATAAAAAAGCCTTTTTTAACATTATCGGCACCATTATAGAACTTCTCCATTACTATACCTTACCCTCCAAGAAGTGTTTTTCTCTAATTCCATATTAAACATTATCACTCCATATCCTGCTAAATGGCCAAAATATATTGCGATATTGCGCAACTGCTGGTTATCAGGTAAGCTTAAAGGCATAGCATTCACAGTTTAGGGAAGGTGATTTCATTGGGTAGACTGGTAAAGGTTGGACCCGGGATTCTGTTTTGCGCATTGCTTGCCTTTATTTCTAAATATTTAGCTAATTACCTGCCACTCAACAGCCTCACTATTGGTATTATTTTAGGTATTTTATACAGTAATATTATCGGCCTGCAGCATCCGCTGCGCAGCGGCACCAAGTATACCGTTAAAAAGCTCTTAAAATTAGGTATTATTTTATTAGGTGTGGATTTAGATTTTGTAGCTTTATATCAGGCTGGACCCAAAATAGTGATTCTGGCTGTGACAGTTGTTAGTTTGGGGATTTTTGTTGCCCCTGCTATTGGCAGGCGAGCAGGATTAAATAGTAAACTGGCTACTTTACTGGGGGTGGGTTCCTCAATCTGTGGAGCTTCTGCAATCGTTGCTGCCGCCCCACTGATCAATGCGGACGAGGACGATACTGCCTTGTCTGTAGCACTGATAAGCCTGTTGGGTGCTGTGGGGGTTCTGGTCTTCCCGCTGTTAGGTAATGCTCTCAGCTTCAATGATGTTCAATTTGGATTTTGGTCGGGCAGCTCACTCCAGGGAGTAGCTCATGCTTTAGCAGCAGCTGGATCACGCAGTGATTTGGCATTAAAAATGGCCACTTACGTAAAAATGAGCAGGGTTGTGTTAATTGCCCCTGTCTCAATCTATTTGGGCACCTGTTTTACTTCACAACAAGGCAATAAAAGCAAAGTTAATATTCCGATATATATTGTACTGTTTATTCTGGTTGGCATTATGGCTTCTATGGGTCTTTTTAACTTTGCAGTGGGATCACTCACAGCTAAAACACTGTTAAAAAAGTCTAGCAAAGAGCTTATTCTATGGTCTATGATTGCTATGGGATTAGGGGTAGATTTTAGTAAAATAAAGAATATCGGTACTAAAGCTACTGTTGCTTCTACTGAGGTCTTTGCTTTAATCAGTATTGTTGCCGGGGCATTCTGTTTGCTGGCATTTTAGAGTAGCCTGACCCTATTTAGCTCCTTATTTGAAGTGAGAAAAACAGCTTTTGCTTATTACAAATCGGAATTAATAAAAATATATTTGATCGATCCACTTGACACCTTATTTTTCCATAAGTTATTATAATAGTATTGGATAGTAAAATATTATTTTAGCATCACCTCAGCAAATCTAATTATAATATTATCAGCTTTTAGTAACAGGTGTGCTCCCATGACAGGAGAGATATAGATGAAAAAGAGACATATCTTAATTATTATCCTAGTGACAATTTTACTTATTCCAGTCCTAAAACCTTATCTGCGCTATAAGGTAGTTTGTTGGCGTGTAAGCAGTGCCTTAGATTTCCCAAAGCAGGGATACCTGACCGAGCACTCTGAGATATTTACAAAAGTGACTATCGAGGTTGAGCCCAATAAAGATACCTTTGCTAAACCACAGCAGTTGAACCTGAATACCACTGTTGAAATTACCAACAATGGAACCAGTGATTTGCAGTTCATGATAGCAGCTGCAAAACTGTGTCCTGAGGTAGCTGATTTTACAGATACAGGTCAGCTCTACATTGTCATGAATACCCCGGTTGACCTGCCTTCACAGAATTCAGAAATGTCTAATAAAACAGTTTTTGACATTGAAACCTGTCTAAAAAGCTTAACTAACTCAGAATTAAAAGCATTAAATAAGCTGTTGCAGGAACCGGTGTTAATTAAAATAGTACATAATAGCGGAGTAGAATTGCTGGAGGTTAAGCCGGAGGTGGTAACTTCAAGTATGCAGATGAGTAATAGGTAGAGTTTCTTTCCACTGAGGCTCCCATAATCATACCCATCTACTGTGATTATACTTTGTTTTTTAAGGTAAGTGCTTTTGTTCCAAAACACTTTGTCATACAAAGAAATTTTCTCAATGATATACTGACTCGTATTATCCTTGTAGAAAATTTCTTCTATTCCTTGAGCTGGGCATAATTCTGTAAGCCACTGTATAATGATACGTTACGTCATTTAGGATAAGGTTCTTTCCGCTGACGCTCCTATAATTGACTTAGCTATGCGTCGCACGCTATAATTTTTTCATAGATATATTACTCATATTATCTATGTTAAAAATTCTAGCTACTCCTTTATCTAAGCTCAATTTTATGAGCCACAGTATATAATGGAATGTTACGTCATCTAATTACAATTTGGTGGGCAGTTGGTTGGCAATTATAATGCACCAAAAATAAACTGATCTTATTACCATTTTCAGTAAAGAAAATGACTACTTATTGGAGGTTGTTGAAAATGTTTGCTGTCAAGGCGCCAGGCTCTGCGCAAAACTATACAAGATAGTATGCTGAGTGCGCAAAGAGCCAGGCGATTTGAAAATAATCGCTACCTTAAAGCAAACATAAAAAGAACGCAGAGAGCGGACTTTTTCAGCGGCCTCGGACGGTTCTGTTGGCTATAACCTTATAATTCAACATAGGTATCTTTCATGTTAATTTAATACCCATTGTGTACGGCGAACCTCGTGTTCGACCGTTGCCGCATCAATCCACTTTAATCAAATTTCAGTTAACAAATACGGGACGGTATAAACCGCCCCTGCTACATACTGATATTTACCAATTATAAAAAGTCCTTAATGTTTCATATCGTTGCAAATTTAACTTATTTAGCTCACTATCGCCAAGCAGCCAAATACCCCATAAAAAAACAATCGTTCAGCTATTGTTCAGCCACTGTTATAGCAATTGTCCAGCTATTGCAAAAACCAATTGATCAGCAATCATTCCAGCCCATTGACCAATGAACTATTTTTCAAACGCCTTCAACATTTTGCTCACTATTCTGGCAGCCTTATCAGCTGCTACCTGTTCGAACATTTGGTAGTCAATAGGGGCCTTACTGTCTGCATTATCAGAGATGCATCTGATAAACACAAAAGGTACTTTATTTACTGCACAGGTATGAGCAATTGCTGCCCCCTCCATTTCTACACATAAGGGGTCGTAATCACTTCTTAAGACCTGCTTATGATCATCATCGGCAACAAAAGAATCCCCAGTAATTATTCTACCTATATGATAAGTATAGCTTCCCTCACATGCACCTTCAGCAAACTTGATTAGATTAGAATCTGCTTCAAAGCTCTCAAGAAAAGGAAAACAGTTTTTCATTTGAGTCGGCCTTACATCATGGTAGGTCACATTAGAAGCTATCACGATATCTCCCCGCTGAACATTGCTGGCTATGCCGCCAGCTATACCTGTATTTATTACCAAATCAATACTGAACTTGCTTAGTAAGATTTGGGTATAAATCGCAGCATTGACCTTGCCAATACCACATGTGGTCAAAACCACATTATGGCTGCCAATTATACCTTCATAATACTTGATACCAGCAAATTCATAAGTTTTAGACTTCTTTAAACTATCTTTCAGCAGGTTAATTTCTAAACCCATAGCCCCGATTATACCAATTGCCCCCATAGTTCGCCCCCCACGATAATTTCCGCTTTAATAAGCGATTACTTGCACCTAAATTATATCCTGCTCATATTAAAAATAAAGTAAAAATGTTTATATTAATAATATTTTAACAATAATGACTCAGAAGGTAAATACTCAAATCTGTTAAAGTAGCAAGTAACAAACAATAAAGACTAAATTATTGATAACATGAGCTATGATGGGGGTATAAAGAGTTTTAGTACGATAGTAACTGATACTTAAAATCAGCCCTAGAACGAGCAGACCCGGGATCTGGTAAAAATCGAAATGGCTGAGCGCAAATAATAAGCCACTAATGGCTACAGCCAATAAAGGTGTAGTATAATGAGCCACCGTTTTCTGAAGCAAACCTCTAAATACTAACTCCTCAAATATCGGGGCAAGGAATCCTACCAGGATAATGGCAGGTATAAATAGCGAATCAGGCAGGTTATCAAGAATTAATGTGGCCTGCTGGGGTTGTATTTCCCAGGCCAATTGCTGATAGACCGTGTAGCTTAACCAGTTAATCAACCAGCTAAGCAAAAATGCCAGCAACCCCCATTTAATACCACTGAAGATAACTTTGGAATTGAACTTTCTTCTAAACAACGCTGGTACTATATCTTTGGTCTGATAGACAACTCCGGTAGCTATAATCACCGTAATTGCTGTGATAAAGTTGGTTACCAGCTTTCCTGCCGGGGTCTCCATAAAAGTTGAATTAGATCCGAGTATCGCCCCTATTAAAACTACCACCACCACCTGCAATAATAAAGCATACACTATCACCATTAAAATCTTGCCAGCCGTAAATTTGACTCCCTGTGTTCCGCACTCCGTATTTCTGTTAAATTGCAGCAATTGGCTCTCTCCCTTAATATAAATGCTAATATTTGAATCATATAACAAATTTAATGCTTCAACAACCCCCCAGAAATAATTTACAGTGTAGTAATTCTTTCCACTCTGATATCCACTCTGATGCTTATTAAATTACGGGCTTTCAGCCTGCCCCCCTGGGGGTGAATAAGAATATTAAAAACCTGATTTCTGCATTGAAATCAGGCTTCTGCTCGTGTATTTACTTTTCATTATTCTTAAACAAGTGTTATTATTACCTGGGCTTAGCTGGTTCGATAGCTATCTTATTTCCTCTGATATTCGCATTCTTCATTATCATCAATACCTCTCTGGCATGCTGGCTGGGAACCTCAACAAAAGTGAAGTTATTATGAATTGAGATAGCACCGATTACTTTGCCGGGAATACCTGTTTCACTGGCTATGGCCCCGACAATATCACGAGCCCGCACATTTTGCTTTTTGCCAGCGTTAATAAAAAGACGAACCATGCCCGGCTCCGCACCGGTATCCTGAATATCCTCCTGCTTGACGAGTTCTTTATTATCATTGGGCTGCATCACTATCTTTAACAGCCCTGCGGCCAGATCCAGCAGATTGTAGTCTTCCTCATTCATAAAGTTTTCTATTATTTTAACCTGTTCATTAAAATGCCCCTGGTCTAATACCTGTTTTATATTTTTAACTACCTTAGCAGTTCTGGCTTCTTCAATGTCGTTTAAGGAAGGAATATTTTTTAGTTTAATCTTGGTTTTTGCATAACGCTGAATATTTTTAAGCTTGTAAATTGATTTTCCAGCAACTAAGGTAAAGGCCTGTCCCGTTCTTCCGGCACGGCCGGTTCGCCCTATTCTATGAACATAATACTCTTCATTTTGGGGCACATCGAAGTTAAATACAGCTTCTATATCGTCAACATCCAGCCCCCTAGCAGCCACGTCCGTAGCTACCAGAACCTCAATGGTTCCATTACGAAACTGGTCCATCACTCTGTCTCGCTGATTCTGTCGCATATCGCCATGTAATCCATCGGCAAAATACCCTCTGCCCTGTAGATTAGTGACTAGTTCATCAACTCTCTTTTTGGTGTTGCAAAAGACCAAAGCCAGTTTCGGATTATGCATGTCGATCAAACGGGTTAGGACTTCCAGCTTATTTCGCTCTTTCACCTGAAAATAGTATTGTTCAATATTTGGCACCGTCAACTGTTTATGCACAACTTTAACGAACTCCGGGTTGTGCTGGTATTTATGTGTTAAATCCAAGATCTGCTTGGGCATAGTAGCCGAAAAAAGTGCTGTCTGCCGATCTTCGGGGGTTTCTTGAAGAATAGTCTCAATATCCTCCCGAAAGCCCATATCCAACATCTCATCGGCCTCATCCAAGACTACAAATTTTAGGTTATTTATTTTCAGTGTTTTCCTTCTCAAATGATCCATAACTCTTCCAGGGGTTCCAATAATTATCTGGATTCCTTTCTTTAAAGAGCTTATTTGCCTTTGAATAGGCTGTCCACCATAGACCGGCAACACCTTTACACCTTTCTTATACTTTGCTAGTCGAGCCAGCTCTTCAGAAACCTGAATAGCTAGTTCACGTGTCGGGCATAAAACCAGGGCCTGAGGCCGCCGTTTTTGGGGCTCAATGGCCTCTAAAACAGGTATGCCAAAGGCCGCTGTTTTTCCGGTGCCGGTTTGAGCCTGTCCAGTAACATCCCTGCCTGCTAGCAAAAAAGGTATGGCACTTGCTTGAATAGGGGTTGCTTCTTCAAAGCCCATGTCCTTAACGGCTTTCTCTATGGCGGGTGATACATTTAACTCTTTAAAGTTTTTCGTTTCCATTGACTACTTCTCTCCTTCTGCGAAATCAATTATCTAATTTTTCATTCCACTGTTATTAGTATTTTAATCCACTTAAATCAAAAACAATACTCCAAAATTCCAACAGCACAAGTGCTTTGAAATGGAGCACAATGTTTCTCTTAATTAATATTACCTTTGAGACAGACGTTTAAACATTTCCCATACTACCCAGCCTGGCAGAGGCTCAAGCAGATTCTTGCTAAACTCCTCTTTGCTGGTGATTAATCTTTCATCAACCAAATAGCCCAAAGCCTTTTCCCCAATTCTGATTCTCCAGTCAGTTGCAATATTCTCGTCATTAAAATATTCCTTTACAGTCAAAAACAAAACCTCGGCACAGGTATCTTGAAATTCGGGTGTTTTTAACAACTCAAAATCCGAACTGTTGGTTAAATAGCCGTGCTTAATCAGAATAGTAGGTATATTGTATTGGGTTGGTTTGCGCACATGCGAAAAATCTGTCCACTCACCAGGTCGGCTTGCCCTAACCCCTTTGGAAGGGTGAGGTAAGGCATGTAGGGCGTGCCTGTTCCAGATTTGGGCCAACTCCTTGCCTTTATCACAATCATACCAATAAAACACCCAGTGCCCTCTTACTTGAGAATTTGAACTATAACCAGTGTCAATGCTTATGTACAAATCAGCCCGTTCACTCTGAGCCTTTTGGGCCCAACTCCCAGATTTAAAATTATCATTTTGCTCTAAGTCAGTAATAACAACCCGATAGCCATCGCTGCATAAAAGGTCTTGCAGGGTTCGTAATACGGCAGTTTTAAAGCCCAGTTCTTCAACTTTGCAGCTCAAATTGCAGTTGTCTAAATTGCTATATCCTAAGTCAAGTACTATTGTCTGTTTCACCATAACCACCTCATATTAGCATAAGTAAAAAGCAGTGAGGTGGTGCATTAAATTTCAAAACTGATGTTATCCAAACATCCTAAAAGATAGTTCAGGTAAAACATGATGCGCCCCATGTAAACCAGATAATAGCTATCAGGACTATTGTAAAGAATAAAATGCCACCGGCTACTTTATTATAATCAGTTCTATACTCTGTAAATGAATCATTTTTTTTCAAACTGTTTAACTGAAACTTTTTGGTTAACAGCCCGCTAATGCCCGCCAGCAACACAGTTAAGCCTACCATTAAATACACCCTGACATCGCCAGACCATAGCGGTCGCACAGCCAAAATTTCACTTGGATTACTTCGTATAATAGGTACAATGATAATGCCCATTAAAGCTAAACTGGCAGCCAAGCCGATTGAATACCTGTATTTGAATTCAATACTTTTTTCTCGATAAGCCTCATAGATCTGGGGCTGAAACCGGGCCAGAATAAAACATAGTAAACGCGGGAAAAACGCTAAAACCAGTTTGCTTATTGGATAAAGCAGGTAGATAGCATATATCGACAATAAAAGCCCTACTGACATTATTAAGTAAAACGCACTGATTAACAAGCCGGCAGCCAGAACAACTTTAATTACCAATGGCACAGGAAAAATATTGTAATCTACCCTATCTAAATCCTTAATATCATCCAGCACCTTAGTTCTAAAAATAAGATCCCCCACCAGCATCAGCACTATAAGCAATAAAGTGATCAGCAACAGGGTTAAAATATTGACGGTTTTATTGGCCTGTACCAGCACTAATGGTACCAACACAAACATAAAAGCCAACAGCCAGGCTATATCCTGATATTTGATATTACTGTTACTATACAGTGGCTTGTCGTACCAGGCAGTTTTCTGATCCATAATTGATCCCCTTAACAAAGATATCTGTACTATACACTGATGAATCTGTGCAAAACTATGGTAGTATTCCCAGTGTGCAAAGAACCAGGTGATTTAAATAAATGGCTACCTTAAAAAAACAATATTGCGATGTAAATAAATCGCTATCTAAAACAAACCAAAAAAGAACGCAGAGAGCGGCCTTTTTCAACAGCCTCAACGGTACTGTCGGCTGGCCAACAGTACCGCCCATGGCTGTAATTCTTAATGATTATCCTATATATCCTGCTTTGCGCAGAATCTCCTCTGCCTGATGGGCATCTTCAGCGGCGACCAGAATTACGGGGCCGGTACACCCCATGCCGGTCTCAGCATAGATACCTGCTTTCCAAACCTCCTTGGCAGCTTCATCCAGATCGAGGATTTCAATTCCCGGAATCTCTTCAGCTACTATTTTTTTAGGAGGAATAGCTACTTCTTCCTGCTGACGTACTTTTTTTACTGACACTGCTTCTTCTATCCCAGCTTTTTTAGCCGCAGCAAATTCTGACTTAGCAATTTGCGGCAGGCCTCCTCTGGCTACATCGGCAGCATATTTAATGGCATTAGCTGCAACCGGTGCTCCTGAAGCCCGAGACAGAATCATAATGATGCGATCATAGCTCTCACCTACACCAGGGCCATAGCCAAAGCCAGTGGCCTCATAGCTGCCTCCGGTACTGTAAGAGGAGAACAGCTTCATCATCACATTGCCTGTTAAAGAATCCATAACCATAATATCTGGTGAAGCCGCCAACAGATCATTGCCTCTCATAACTGCTCCACCATCAGATCGGAGCGATTTTCCCCAGCTAAACTCATAGCCATTTTCGCGCATTTTATTCAGAGCCCGTTCCACAGCACGAGCACCATCAACATTAAGAATACCTACTGTCGGATTTTTAAGGCCGGTAGCTTTAGCCGTAGCAATTCCATAAATAGCATTACGAACCATAGCCTCGACCCTTTCGGTTGCTGAGGTACCGGTGGTAGTAGCGATTATCAGCTCCTGGCCGTTGGCTGGAGCAATTACCTTGCCTACCGTGGCAACCCCAATCGGAAAGCTATAGTGCATGGTAACACAGGCACTAATTTCACCACTGTCCAATAATTCTTCCATTTTTTCATGCTGCTCTTTTTCGTCGGCAACAGGATAAATTTTTAACCCTGTTTCCATTTGGGGTCCAATCCCCACAACCTCAATATCGGGGTTTTGTTTTTGAGCCAGTTCTGCCCCACGGAGCAGTTCAGCTGAGCCATGCTCACTGCCGAGCAGGGTAATTCCAACTCTAACTTTGTTACCAAACTCACCGGTTTCAATAGCTTCGGCTACCTCGTGAAGAACATCTTGTAGTAATTTTTTTACGTTATTTGACATTTACGGGCACCCCCGCACTATTCTTGGCTAACTAGGCTGTCACCTAGTTTGCGCATAGCTTCAGCGATCATTTGGCGTATATCTTCTCGAGCTACACTATCAGCTGAGCCTTCACCGGTATTCTTTTCCATTATAATTGATACGCCATCAAAAAGGTTGGTCATTCTACCTAAGAACAGGCTGCCTTTACCTATGATCATGGCTCGATTTATTTCCCCGTTAACGATTGCTTCACGAGCGAATCCAACATATGGGACCCCAGAAGGGATATGTCCCTGAGTGGGCGCCCAGCCCTGCATACCGTGTTTCTTTACAAAATTCATTAGCTCCTTGCGATCCAGATCTCCACGTTTTACGCCCAAAGCAGCAATCATTTTGTAGTTTGCTGTCGGCACATCTCCGGCACCGGCCGGCTTGGTTATTTCCGGATTCTGCATCTCAACACTGAATTTATCCACATCTGTGATCTTTAAGCCAACACTATCCAGTGGTTCAGTTACAATAGCTGTGGTCACAGCTTGGGGAGAGGCCCCTGAAGAAATTTTATGACGCCCTACTGCATCGGTTCTAACTACTGGGCTCACCCCATCGTCTTCACCAATTAAAACTGCAAAGGTTCCGATACAGTTCTCTAACACCGGCACACCTTTTTTGATGTGGTCACGGGCATTCATCCCCAGTTTTGCTGTTGCTCCACCTGCTAAAACGACCACATTCTTAAATATTCCTGAACTGACGAGGGCCGTAGCGTTGATCAAGCCATGTACCGGAGCAGCACAAAAACCTCGGGTGTCTGATCCTGTGGCATTGGCCAGTCCTCCCATTTCTCCGATAGCTTTGGCAAAGTTTCCGCCGCCGCGCTGGTTCATATCACCGCAGGCCTCTTCCGACGTTTCGATAACATATTCTATTTCATTGATGTCAATATCGGTCTTGGCCAATAGATTACGTAAAGCCACTACCCCAGAAGCCTTGGCTACCAGATTTTCAAACATCACATGAGAGTTTAGATTGACATCAAAATCGTGAGCCTGTTTAACACAGCCTACAATCTTGCCGTCAAAGGTTAAGGGGTCCGCTTTATGAGCGTCCAGCAAACCCTGAATTAAGGCAAGATCATATCCGTTGCCAATTTTAGCAACTTCCTCAGCACTAAACAAAGGGTGTTCAGTTAAAGCTGCTTTTACTTTTTCTGCAAAATCTTTCTCAAGCATAACTAAGTCGAAGGTGTCACTCAGTCTCATTGCTCCGATAAACTCGTTGAGAGGCATGATTTCGCCAAACTTGCCAAAACGGCTGGCGTTTTCAATTCCATTCTCATACCAGGGAGAAGAGATATTTGCTAATTCATCAGGATTAATATTGCCAATATAACATTGGTTAGGCGGATAAGCTACTGTTTCTTCAAAACTCTGAACATTTTTCGGAACATCCGCAAATAAATCTGAATCAGGATTTGACATGCGTTCAGTCGTCAGAGTTGTACCATGCGTTAAAATCATGTCATTAGCATGAATCAGAGCATAACCTGCTCCTTTAACTACAGCTTTTGGCATTAAACGTTACCTCCAGTGATTATAATATAAGAAAAAAATAATGAGCAGTGCCGCCACCACCCATTACCTTTTTATTTATTTAGTTGTCAAATACTGTTTGACCATGTACCTCAGTTTTTAAAGCCTCCAAGGCATTCTGTACTAACTCACGACGCAGCTTTTTCTCATCTTCACCAGATAATTTGGGATTACCCAGCGGATAAGGAATCGCCACTGTAGGAACTATCCGATTTGCACCTACTGTCAGTGAAATAGGAACTACCGTACACATATGAACTACCGGAATACCGGCTCTTTCAATCTCTTTAACCATCGTTGCACCGCAACGTGTACAGGTTCCTCAGGTGCTGGTTAGAATTACTGCATCTACACCATCAGCAAGCAATTCTTTAGAAAAAGTTTCGGCAAACTTCTTAGAGCTGGCAACAGCAGTACCATTACCAACAGTTGTATAGAAGTAGCGATGCAGTTCACCAATCACGCCTTCATTGGCCATATCACGCAATACGTCTACCGGCAGCACTCGATTAGGATTCTCGTTAGCGTATGTTGGATCATAGCCCCCATGAGCTGTCTCGTGATCTGCTTCAGTAAGGGTATTAAATTCAGCAATATCATATTTTCCGTACTTAGAAGCAGATGATGATTCAATATGATCCGGGTTATGCTTGGGTACAATACCTCCAGAGGTGACTAAAGCTATCTTAGCCTGGCTCAGATCAGCAACAGGCTGATTGGGCGCAACTCTATCAAAGTTAGGCATCGGATACTCTGTCACAAACTCTTCTCCACGCAGCTTCTTTAGCAACATGTTAACAGCTCGCTTTGACCCTCGCTCCTCGACAAAGGTGTTAACTCGAACACCGCGGGGCATATAACCTTCCTGTTCAGGTGTGCCCATCGGTTCGCCAGAAGCAACCTTCAACGCCAGTTTAACAATAGCCGGCAAAGACTTACGCATCCCTGCTGCACTATTAGTTGTCTCTACCATGTAAGCATATTTCTTATACATATCTACGCCAGGGTTTTCGGGATACATTCCTGAAACCACTGGAATATTAAGCTTTTCCGTTACCGCTTTAGCAACCGCGCCGCAGGCAACACCGTAACGGCCAGCGTTAAATGCCGGGCCAGCAATAACTATATCTGGATTAAACGTTGAGATTAATTCAACTACCTGCTCTGAGGCAGTATCGACATTCTCACCAAAATACGTGTCACCACAGATAACGGTACCCACAACTTCAGCTCTATCTCCGAGTAATCGACCGGCACCAGCAGCAGGTCCAATACCACCCTCATGCTTCTGAGGTGGGATATCAGCTTTATCCTCTCCGCCGATTTGACCAAAGAACTGGTTCAAATACCAAACCACTCTGATTTTATCGATCATAGTGTAGTCCTCCCTTCGCAAACTACCCTTGCTTAGCTGCAAGTGTATCTAAATATTACAGACTGTATTTGCTTCCTTGATCACGAAACTGCTTAACTTCTGCCACAATCTCGTCCACATCAAGAACCATTTCCATCATGCTGATTTGCTCATCCCAAACAGCTTCGTCCACTAAGTCCTTCAGTTCCAATATGTGGTATACTGCTATACCCAGTTCTACACCAGCTAATGGGCCTGCAAAAGTAGGATCTCCAACAGTGACAGTTTCGGCAGCTAAACCTGAAGCCTCAGCCTCAGCTCCACCTAAAACCACAACAACATTTTCTACTCCATGCTCCTCTACGAGGGCTTTGATGCGGGTCTGGTTCTCCAGATCCATCGCACCTGCCGCTGTTCACACGAAGCATTCAGTTGTTGAAAAGACTATTTCCGCTCCTGCGGTCTTTACGCATTCTTCTATAGCGGGACCAGGAATACCGTCACGGTCACCGAGAATGGCAATTTTTTTACCTTCAATGTTCACAGTAAAACCTCCTTTGTTTTTTAATATCCGCGAGCTGTCATTTTGTTGTAGCCCAGCTCGTTTGTTGCGCCAGTAATTGCTTGTATTTCAACTGTTATACTACCGTCTGGTTGTAAACTGCCATCAAACCCACCTGCAATAATATCAGCAGGTTGAGCATAGCCAATCAACTTCTCCATAGGCGGCAGGTAAATTACTTCGTTAGCATTTCCAGCTGTAACAACTGCATTAGCCAGTTGGTCAGCATCAGCTAAAGACTGTGAAGCTCCATCACGGCCGGCATACTCATCGGTCACCAGCACTGTTTTGATTCCCTTTTTCTCAACCTTAACGCAGTTCATAATTAAATCTGCATCAGGATTACCAAATCCTTCTTCAGAAATAATAGCGCCATCAGCACCTAAAAATTCTACTAATTTGGCTACCATATTAGACGACCGCTGTTTATCACCGAGGGTTACATTCTCATTAGTGACAACACAGCCTAAAAAGCAGATTTCTTTACCATGCTTCTCCATCAGGTCATAAATAACCGGACTGTTCAGATGATGGTATGTGGTGTTTTTGTCACAGGCTGAAACACAGTTGCCACTGATAATAGCCCCGTCCATTACTTCTGTGGGATACATTAAAGTGGGAACCATCTGTTTGACATCAATGCCATAGTAGTAGGTATCATGCAGCAGTCCCTGGCTTTGCAGCATATAAACATAAACTACCTTCGGTAAGTTTGGATATTTAGCTGCATTTTCAAACAAAGGCAATACCTCATAGGTTTTAATCTCGTCTGGCTCGACATTTTTGCCAGCTTCACCGATATAAGTCGCAGCTTTGAGGCCTAAATTACGCAAAGCAGCTTCATGGGCATGCTGTTTTAAGCCTTCGACCGGATCGGCAACTATTACAATATTATGGGTATGAGCAAATGGTGTATAATCAGCCCCAGGACCGGTCATGTCTATGATACCTTCCTGGAATCCGACAACCTGGCCTGCAGTAACTACTGCTGTTCCTTTTAATACGTGGGTACGCCCTGAGCCAACCTGATCAAGTTTGCTGATAAATCCGGGGAATAAACCTCCAGGACCATCTACTTTAACCCGTGGTTCGATTACATCTTTGACTGGCATAATTCTGATTGACTCGCCCGGATGAGCTAACTCAATAGAAACACTGGCCAGACGCTCATCTTCACTTAATAAAGTGATAAGCTCCTCTTTATTGACATACAGCGTGTGGTTTTTTACCTCTGTTTTAGAACCGAACTTGACATCTTCGATTCGGATATTACCTAGCTCCAAACGCATGACCTGTCACCTCCTGTATAATAACCATGAGATTTTCTCACAATATTCTGCTATTAGCTGAGCAGTTCGTTTATTTTAGCTTCAACTGCCTCAGGCGTAATCTCACCCGTAAGCTCTGCTTTTTTCTCTCCGCCTAAATAAAAAGCAACGACAGGTAGTCCCATAACTTTTTGACCAATAGCTACTCTACGGGCTTTGGTAATATCCAAGCCACAGAATTTCATTTGCTCCCCGTATTTCTCACCCAACTTCTCAACATGAGGCTTCAATTCCTTGCAAGGCTCACATTTTGGGCTCCAAAAATCGACTAATACCCATCCATCCGCTTCCAGTACTTCGGAGTTAAAATTGGTTTTATCCAGTGCTAGCATGCACTACACCTCCTTCCTCATTTTCTATACTTGTTTCTCTATTAAATCTTGTAGCTTGATCTACAAGAACTAACATATTTTACGACTAAATCAGACTCTATAACAGGGCTTTGGCTTTACTCACTAAATTATCGGTTGAAATTTCAGCAGCCTTGACAGTATCAATGGCTTGGCCCTTATTAAACAACACTACTGTCGGAATACTGGTAATATTGTATCTGTTTGATATTCTTTGATTACGATAGGTATCAATTTTTACCAGCTTAACACTATCTCCCAACTGCTCGATAGCTCCTTCAATTGCTGGCATGGATTTCATACTGGCTTCACTGGTGGGACTCCAAAATGCCACTAATACCGGAACATCTACTTCTAAAACATCTTCTGCGAAGTTTTCCTCTTCGTGAATATACTTCTCGGCAACAGTAGCGGCTGTAGCTCCATCACCGGCTGCAGTAACTACCTGACGCAGGTACTTCTGGCGACAGTCCCCAACTACATAAACCCCATCTTTATTGCTGGCCATGGTCTGAGGATCAACAATCAGGTATCCTCTATCATCCATTTCTAAAACACCCTCGAAGATTTTGGTCCGTGGAACAGTACCGACAAACACAAACACTCCGTTAGTGGCCATATCTGTAACTTCACCGGTATTAATATTCTTAACTTTTACCCATTCAACAATACCATCTCCACCGATTTCAGATATTGTAGAGTTCCATATCCACTTTATATTTTTGTTCTTGAAAGCCCGTTCAGCGACTACCGGAGTTGCATCTACTTTACCTTCTTCATGAATAACAACTACTGTAACCGTTTCAGCAAACTTGGTCAAATACATTGCTTCTTCTACTGCAGCGTCGCCATTACCTAAAACAACAACATCTAATTCCTCATAAAAATCAGCATCGCAGGTTGCGCAGTACGAAACACCTTTACCTCGAAACTCCCGCTCACCAGGAATGCCTAAAATCCTGGGCTCAGCTCCGGTTGAAACAATAATTGATTTGGCTTTGTATTCACCATTGCGCCCCTTGATTGTCTTGATAAAGCCATCAGCTTCAATACCAATTACATCTTCACGGATAGACTCTGCACCAAACTTTTGGGCGTGTTCCAGCATTTTTGCTGATAGTTCCGGACCAGTAGAGTGAATTGTACCGGGCCAGTTTTCAATCTCTTCTGTTGTGGCAAGCTGGCCGCCGGCCTGACCCTTTTCCAGAATTACTGTAGCTAATTTTGAACGGCTGGCATATAATGCAGCTGTCAATCCCCCTGGGCCGCCGCCAATAATGGCAACGTCATAAATCTTTGTAGACATAGTACTCCTCCTGTTTATTTAAAATTTGATAAACTCGCCAATGCCGAGTCCAATAAGCTGCGATCAATAATTTTAAAATCATCATCGATTCTCTCATTCCACTGCGGCAACGGTCTCTCTGTCAACATCTTTTGGGCTACCTGCAGAGATCCTTCTATGATTGACAAGGACTCCTCGTCTAAACCTGAGGCATACTGAGATATGACAACAGACTTATACGGCGATTCATTGGGCTTTAAGCTTCCAGCCAAAGGATGGGTTAATAATCTATGCCCTAAATGAACTGAGTCCCGCACATAATTCAACAATGTTATTATATCACCATTTATGGCTTTAACTTTATTATAATTAGCAATTACTAAAGGATTATTACTGATTATAATAAGTTCGTCATTCATAGCATTCCCAAACCCTTCAACTATTCTTCTTTTCTAAAAAAATAAACAGAATAGCATATACCATATGCCACTCTGTCTGTTAACCTGAGAGATTGTACTCCTTCGGTGTTACCTATGTAACTCTCCAGAGAGCTGTCCTCAAACGGTCCTTTTGCCTGAGAGTTTCTAATCGATCAGGTAATTAATCGACTATTGCTCCTTCGGCGCTTCATTTAGAAGTCTCTCCCGTTTAACTCAACCAGCCTGCTATTCTATTTTATGAGCCAAAGTTAAATCTGATCTGGTTAACCCAAACAAACTGAGTCATTGGCTGCCGGGCAGTAACAGTTTATTACATTGCCATTGCCAAACATGCTAAGATTTGCTTCAGGCAATTCTTTTAAATATTTAATATATGTTTAAACTTCTGTGATCATTCTATACAATATTTCCGCTCCTTGCAAGGTCAAATTAGGCATAAATACATCAATTTCATTTAAAAATTCATGCAAAACATTCCCAATTCCCCCTGTAAGTACAACAAACAAGTCTCCCTGTTCCTTTTTTATCCTTTTTATCAGTCCATCAACCAAAGAACAGTATCCATAAAATATGCCAGACTGTAAACACGGTACGGTAGAATTATTGATTATCTTCTCTGTAGGCAAGAACGGAATTTCAGGCAATAACGGGGCTCGCTTGATTAAAGCATTCAATGAAAGCTTCATACCAGGAGCTATGGTTGTGCCTCGATACAAACCGTCTCCCTCAATAACACAGAATTTGGAGGCAGTACCCAGATCGACACTTAAGCACCGTCTTTGAAACAGGTGGTAATTGGCTACCGCGTTGACAAATAAATCAGCGCCTAATTCTTCAGCATTTACACCGTTGTTGCCAAAGTGAATGCCGGTGCCTGACCGAAGGGTTTTAATATTGAATATTTTATTAAAACCCCTGCTGTTTAACTTGTGAATAACCTCATCTTCTATTACCGGCACTACTGATACTATAACAGTCGGGCAGGGCAGTGGGAAATCTTCAATTACTCTCTGCCATTGCTCTGTATCATATGTTTCTGTTCTGATCGTTTGTGACAATTTTTTATGCTTAAATAACCCAAAAACTATGTTGGAATTACCTATGTCTATAGTTAATAACAATGTTTTCTCCTCGTCTATTCAACAATTATCGGCCTGCTGTCGCGAGGCAGCACCTTGCCAACTACTGCAATAAAATGCTTTGCCTGGCTAAAATCCTGGAGGATTAAAGGGAGTTCATCGACATCGATAGCAGCCAGTAACCCTCCCGATGTTTGAGGATCGAATAAAATGTCTTTACTTATATCACAGATACTATCGCTATATGCTACCCTGTCGCCGGCATAGTGCGCATTATTATAGCCGCCTGCCGTTAAAAAGCCCATTTCAGCCATTTCCTTGGCCTGAGGCAATAATGGTACAGCCTCAGCTGTCAAAGAAATGGTAACCCCACTGGCTTCAGCCATCTCCAGGGCATGGCCAACTAAACCAAAGCCAGTTATATCCGTCACTCCGCTGACATTGTACTTCAATAAGATTTCAGCAGCATATTTATTGAGCTGAGCCATGGTGCGATGATACACTTCAATATTATCTGAATCAACCAAATCACCCTGGATCGCAGAGGCAATTATACCTGTGCCTATGGGTTTTGTTAAAATGAGTAGCTGTTCAGCTCTGACCGCAGCATTACTCCAGTATCTTGCGGGGTGTACAACGCCGGTAACACTGAGTCCATACTTGGGCTCCTGATCTTCAACTGTGTGGCCACCCAGCAAAACAGCACCTGCCTCAATTATCTTGCTGGCCCCACCTTCTAACACCAGCTGTAGTACCCCTGAATCAATACAGCTTGATGGAAAGGCGACAATGTTAAGTGCGGTCAAAGGCTTTCCACCCATGGCATAAACATCACTCAACGAATTTGTGGCAGCAATTTGTCCAAATAAATACGGATCATCAACTATTGGGGTAAAAAAATCGACAGTTTGAACTAAAGCCAGTTCTTCACTTATTTGATATACGCCAGCATCATCAGATTTATCCAAGCCCACCAGTACCGATTTATCCGTCACATTTACAACGTTTTTGACCACCTGTGCTAAGGCCCCCGGCCCGATCTTACTGGCTCAACCGCCTCCTTTAGTTAAAGAAGTCAGTTTTATATCTTTATTCACTATTGTCACCTCCACTCAAGGCCTGCTGCCAGAAAGCGCTGCCAATTCTGCTTCTGTCACCTGTTTTTTTCATGACCAGATACAAGGTGCGTAGTAATGGCAATGCTTTTATATCTATAACCTCAATCAAATCCAGACCAATTGCCTGCTTAGCTGCCAGTCGGGAGACAAAAGCCAGCCCACTACCGGCAATAACCGAGTTAATTTGGGGTATGACACTATTGTATTCGCTTACTACTCTCAACTGAGCGCTTTTAACCCCTTGCTGCTTCAAAAAACAGTTAACAGCCCGAAATGTAGCCGAGCCAGCTGTGCGTCGAATCATTGGCAGCTGCTGAGCGACTAAGTCGGGTAAACAACGAATACCTGATATATCATAGTTTTTAGGGGCGATCAAAATAATCCTGTCTTCTTTTACAGGAAAGTACTCAATACAGTCATTAGCTATTTTTTCTCCTATTGCAGCCAGGTCCGCCTCCCCGGAAAGCAGTTTGTCGACGGCCTTTCGGGTATTCTGAATCTCTAATACTACCCTGACTTTGGGATTTAACTGTTGAAAACTACTGACTAACAGCGGCAGTACATACATGCCCGGAATATTGCTGGCTGCTATCCTCAGCACACCCTCAAGCTCATCCTTGATTCCGGCCACAGAGTTCCTGGCCTCTATTACCGATTTTTCAAATTTGTCGGCCAGCTCCAAAACATGTTTTCCAGCCAAGGTCAGATTAACCCCCCGTGCTGTCCTGTAAAACAGGCGGGCCCCAAAGTATTCTTCCAGCGATGCTATCTGCATACTGACAGCGGGCTGACTCAGCCCCAGTTCTCTGGAGGCGGCAGTTAAACTTCCCCGCTCAACAACTACTTTATAGGTTTTTAAAACATCTATATTCATTAATCTCACTCCAACTTTTGGAATATACAGCTGTTAGAAACCCAGTGCCCAGCAATGCTTTGCCTGTTGGGGCCGACGCAGCTAAATCATGTCTATTTTATCATAAAAATCTACATTATATAAGCTGCCTGATTGGAGTTTACTCGATAACCTCCAGGTCTTTAGCTGATATTACCTGGCCGGCAAAATTTTCTCTAATTTCGTTTAAGATCTGCTGCTCACGTTCCATCAGCGCCTGCATCTCCCCAGCTTCATTGGAACCAACCATAAACAATTGATGATAAAGCACCAGTTTCCCGGGGTTTACTCGAGCAGCGATTTCGCCCAGCTCCAAACTGGATGTATGCACTGTGGAATGGTATTTAAACCATTTCGGGTTACGTTGCTTTAGTCCCGTTGCAGAATAAACTTCGTGCACTAAAATATCACATCCTGCGGCCTGCTTGATCAAGTTGTCACAGGGAGCCGTATCCCCGGAGATTACAATAACCTTATCAGGGGTAGTAAACCTGTAACCGTAGGCTTCAAAAGGAGGGTGCAGCACCTCAAAGGCCTCGACCTGCACGTATTCATCCTGGTAGACCGAACCGGCAGTTATATCGGTAGCTTCTACAACTATACCGGTCTTATTAGCCTTCTCCAAGCCATCTTGACGGCCAGCAATATCAGTACGATAAGCAGCCAGGATATGTTCCGTCATCTCTACGGTACCAGTTGGCCCGTATACCTTTAGTGGTTCCGGCCTTTCAAGTACCCAGGGAGTTAAAATTAAATCAGCATATCCGAGTGTATGGTCTGAGTGCAAATGGGTTAAAAAAGCTCGATTCAAATTGCTGACTCTCAGGGCTTTTATGCCCCGGCGAAAGGCCTTTTCAGCCTGACGGGTAACCCCTGAGCCAAAATCAACTAAATAAGACTGATTCTCTACCACAACCGCTACACATGGCCCAGAACGTTCCGGCACCGGATTGGGAGTTCCCGTCCCCAGCAGAACAACCTTGGTTTTCATTTGTTATCACCTTACTTATCTTTTCTTTAATGTATGGATATATCATAGCATACCGGGTACTAAGTAATTGAAGTGTTTGCGTTATCAACAGAGCTTCAGGCTCTATAAACCTATAAAAAAACACAGCCAATCTAGAGATCGACTGTATTTCTTAATGGCGGGAATATGTGGGAATCGAACCCACCCCGGATGCTCTTAACACCCGAAGCTGGATTTGAAGTCCAGTAGGCACACCAGCACCTATCTACTCCCATGTTTAGCTTTTGCTTCAGTAGGAGTATATTATAGCAAAAAAAATCTCAATGTCAATGAATATAATTTCCATTAGAGCTAACTGCCAAGCTCTGTTTTTGTTATTAACCCAACTAAACAGTAATTAAAACAGCATCCACTCAATCTTAAACCAGTCCCCTGCTGAGTGCTTTTTTTCCCTTTTTCCGCAAGTCATCATATCTTATTTTTACTTTACCTCTGGCTTTTAACTTTTTATCCTGCTGTAGGGCAGCAATGATACCTTCTGTTTCCTGCGGAACAAACAAACTGCCGCATTCGCACTCGTACTGAGGAATATCTTCTATGATAATTGTGCCGCTACCAGCCTTAATATTAACCTCGACAATGCTGATATTCACAGTGTTTCCACAGGCCGGACAGGGCACAAATTTAGGATGTTCTGACAAACGAGCCACATAACCACCTCCATATTTTCTGATACATTATAACCTACCTTTCATCGAAAGCAAAATCATTTGATTGCCAGACCCATTAGCCTACCATGGCTCAAGTTCAAAGACCTGTAGCTGTTTCATCGGATAAAAGGTATATAAGCCAACAGCAGCTATTTCTCCTTGAATGGGATGAAAGTTGTCAATGACCACTGGAACTGCCTTTAATACCTGCTCGGTATCATTGACAACCAGAGAGGCATGTGGAACAAAATTATTGTTTCTTAAGCTGTAATGCACCCCTATTTCCCCATGGCAATCATCATACCTGGCATGAAGCGACTCGTGTAAGGATAACAACTCTCTGGTTACTTTTGGGGCCAAAAATAATACCTCTGCCCCGAACATTCCGATATGATTTAAACTCAGCTTAATTCTTTTTCTGCCAGTGCAGACCTGTTCCAGCCATTTACCCAGTTCGTTGACAGTAACACCCTGATATATTCCCAGGGTTAGATGTGGGGGGATATCTATGGTTTTTATACCTGCACGCTTTAAAATCTGATTCAACTGATCAAACTTGTGATTCGTTTCGGGATCAAATAAGGCAATTACCCCTAAATACGGCTCCATTAGTTATGCCACTCCTTTAGTTTTATTTTACTGAAACCACTTTATTTATGACGATCATTGAATTACAATACTAGCTGACACCGTAGTTTTCGGAAATCAATATTTAAATCACCATAGTGGAGCTGATTTGATGTTTAAATTATCTAAAATACTGCGTTTAACAGCTATCTCAATCTTCGTTTTATTCAGCTTTATAAGGGTAGGCTTGGCCAACGCAGCAGAGCCGCCATCGATATTAATAATTGTACCCCATGCGCCTGATGACCTTGAAATCAGCATTTGGTCAAATGATAATTATGTAAAAGCCGATATCTCAGAGAGTCTTACTGAGAATTATTACACCTTTTATTCCAGTGAATTGCGCCACTCTGTAGAATACAGGTTAAAAATCAATACGAAAGACACGGAGTATGTAATACTATTCGACGAACCTCTCCAGTCATATAACAACATCTATATGCTGGATCTTGAGAACCAGTCCCTGACACCGGGCAAATCACTGGCCAGATCAGTTAAATTAGTGTCTATTCGAATAGCCCTAACCCTGCTGATAGAAGGCCTGGTCTTTTTTTACTTTGGCTACCGAAAAAAAAGGTCATGGGTTATTTTCCTGGTAACCAATCTACTGACTCAGGGGGCCTTAAACATCTGGCTTAATGGATTTACTCCATTAGCAAGCTATCTGATTTTTGCCCTTATCTTTGCAGAGATATGGGTGATAATCAGTGAAGCAATTGTATTTACTGTTTTATTAAAAGAACAGCGCAGATCCCAAGCTGTCAAGTATGTCCTGGTAGCCAATGTTTTGAGCTTGCTTGTAGGCATGGGTCTGATTTCAGTTGTTTAAACATAAATTGTCCCAACTACTTGAAACCAGCTGTTAAACACCGGTATCAATATATGTCGTAAAACTTAGCCACACAGGAAAAACAGCAGGGCATAAGCCCAGTCATTAAACCCTTGCCCGTTAAAAAATATACTGTTATTATAATATCATTAATTTTAGTAGGAGTTTTAGCCCACATGATAGAAAATAATTTCGACAGGCCTCCGCAAAAAACAGATTGCCAGATGAACTTATCGATTAAAAATTTCTTGATTGCCATATCCCTGGCCTTTATTTTTCAGTTTGTGAGTGGTTTTCTGGTTGCCATACTGACTAAAGGCAACAGCAGTGCCTTCCTGGAAACCTCAACAGGTACGCTGATTATGTCAGTCGTCAATAATTTTTGCTATCTGTTAGCCATATTCCTGGTTTACGGGTTTAAAAATTCTATTACTGATTTTTTTGCTGTCAAGAAAAAGGCCATCAGAGTTGGGGTTACCTGGGGCCTAATCGCATTAACGATGAATTTCGTGGTTTCTTTAGCCAGTAATATGTGGTATCAGGCAAACGACATGTCCCCGGCAAAACAAAACATTGTCCAAGTACTCGAAAAATTTGATGGGCCCTATATGTTATTGACAATAGGTTTAACCTCTTTATTAATTCCTGTATTTGAGGAAATACTGTACAGAGGGGTATTGCAGCGTACCCTGCAAAAGCGCTACAGCGTTAGAACTGGCTTAATCATATCAAGCCTACTGTTTGCAGTTATGCATTTCGACTGGTATCAGCTGCCCGGACTGTTCGTCATTGGAATGTGTTTTGGCATCGCTTATAATAAAACCAACTCTTTATTGAGTCCAATTATTGCTCATATGGTCAATAATATCTTTGCTTTGGCACTTCTTTTTTACGTCTGACTCCAGCATCATTGATTGAATCTTTAAATCAGTGGGCTTTATTGCCAGTGAGTAACTTATCTGTCTGTTTAAGCCATACTAATATGGCAACAATCATAAAGGAGCGAGGGTATGAATTTTCAAGAACTGGTTTTAACGCTCAACAAATTTTGGGGAGAACAGGGCTGTATCATTCATCAGCCCTATGATATTGAAAAGGGTGCCGGGACAATGAGCCCTACCTCTTTTTTACGAGCCCTGGGCCCGGAGCCTTACCGAGCTGCCTACATTGAGCCGTGCCGCCGTCCTACTGACGGTCGCTATGGAGAAAACCCCAACCGAACCCAACATTATTATCAATACCAGGTCATACTTAAGCCATCACCGGATAATATTCAGGAGATCTACCTGGACAGCCTGCAGGCCATCGGTATAAATCCGGCTAAACATGATATCCGCTTTGTTGAAGATAATTGGGAAGCACCTACCCTGGGAGCCTGGGGATTAGGTTGGGAGGTCTGGCTTGATGGCATGGAAATAACTCAGTTCACCTATTTCCAGCAATGTGGCGGATTAGACTGCCTGCCTGTAAGCGGTGAAATCACTTACGGGTTAGAACGTCTTGCTACTTATATCCAAAATGTTGACAGTATTTTAGAGCTGGAATGGACAGACGGTGTTTCATACGGTGACATATACAGACAAAATGAGATCGAGTTTTCTCATTATAACTTCAAATTCGCTGACATCAAAACCCTGTCTACCCTGTTCGATTTATATGAAAAAGAGGCCGACAGCCTTATAGAGCATCAGCTGGTACTCCCGGCATATGACCAGGCTCTGAAATGTTCTCATGTTTTTAACCTGCTCGATGCCCGGGGAGCAATAAGCGTGACCGAGCGCACCGCCTATATTGGCAGAATTAGGAACCTGGCTCGTTTATGTGCGGCACAGTACCTTGAATCACGGCGAAAACTAGGTTTTCCACTGATCAAAGATGAGGCTGAACGAGAACACTGGCTTGATGTATACAAGGAGGCGGAATAAATGACAAAATTGCTTTTAGAAATAGGCACAGAAGAGATCCCAGCCGCTTTTATTCCTCCGGCTTTAGAGCAGCTGGCTGAATATAGCCAGGAATTATTGAAGGGTGCCCGCTTGACCTACAGTACGGTCAGTACTTACGCTACGCCCCGACGTTTGGCCTTGATTGTCAGCGATCTGTCTATGCAGCAGCCTGATCTTGCGGAAGAGATAAAAGGACCGCCCTCCCGTATCGCTGTTGATCAGTCAGGTAATTTAACCAAAGCAGGGTTGGGATTTGCCAGAAAACTCAATCTTGACCAAAAAGATCTGATCACTAAAGAGATTAAAGGACAAGCTTATTTATATGCCATTAAAAAGACCCCGGGATTGCCGGCAAAGGATATTTTGCCCGCACTTTTAACTAAGCTCATAGACAAGCTGAGTTTTCCTAAACCGATGCGCTGGGGCAGCAATCCTATCAGATTTGCCCGACCGATCCGCTGGCTGGTGACTTTGCTGGGCAATCAGCTGCTGTCATTTGATTATGCTGGCCTCAAGTCAGACTTTTATTCAAAAGGCCACCGCTTTTTAGGCAAAGCCTCTGTCAAGATTGCCAGCGCCTCTGATTATGTAGCGGTGCTGAAGCAAAACTACGTTATAGCTGATATGGCTGAACGCCGAGAAATGATCCTGGCCCAGATTAAGGAGATTGAAAATACCCACGGATTAAGGGTAATGGCAGATGAAAAGCTACTGACAGAAGTAACCTGCCTGGTTGAATATCCGACAGCTTTTCTGGGCAAATTCCAGCAAGAATTTCTGGAGCTGCCAGAAGAAGTAATTATCACGCCGATGCGGGAACACCAAAGATATTTTCCGGTTCGGTACAGCGACAGCAGCTTGGCAGATTATTTTGTTGGGGTCAGGAATGGTACAGCTGAATACATAGACACGGTAATATCAGGTAATGAAAAGGTTTTGGCAGCTCGTTTAGCAGATGCTCGTTTCTTTTTTACCGAAGACCAGAACAACGGCCTTGAATTCTATCTGGAAAAACTAAAGTCGGTTGTTTACCAGGAGAAATTAGGAACCCTTTATCAAAAAACGTTGCGTATCACCAGCCTGACCGATTATCTCAGCCAGGAATTGACAATAAATGATCAGGAAGCCAAACAGGCCCATACAGCAGCCAGATTATGCAAGGCCGACCTAGCTACAGCTATGGTTTACGAGTTCCCGGAGCTTCAAGGAATTATGGGAGAAAAATACGCCCTGAACCAGGGCTATCCGGCCAATGTAGCCAAAGCAATCAGAGAACACTATTTGCCTCAGAGCGCAGATGACGACCTGCCTCAGACGATTCAAGGTATAGTCGTTGCTCTGGCAGATAAAATTGATACTATTGTCGGATGTTTAGCTGCCGGAATTAAAGCCAGCGGCTCACAGGACCCTTATGGTTTGCGCCGCCAGGCCACGGGTATTACCAGAATCTTAATTGAAAATAAGCTAACCCTGTCTCTCAAGGAGCTGAACAAGGTTGCTTTAGATCAACTCCCAAATCTGGGGAATATCAGCGAAAATATTTTTGAGGAACTGGCTGAGTTTTTTGCAGCTCGGCTGCGCCATTACCTGCAGATTATCCAAGGGTACCCTTACGATATTGTCGACAGTGTCTTAAACTGTACTGTCGATGATCTTTACGCTGCTTATTGCAAGGCAGCAGCTTTGAATGGACTTAAGCAGACGGCCGAGTTTAATTCTTTAATAACAGCATTTAAGCGTGCTAATAATCTGGCTCAAAAAGCTGCCTGGCAGGTGTTAAATCCGAACCTGCTCCAACATGATTCTGAATATACACTATATCAGAGGTATAGCTCTGTGCAGCCCGGGTTTAAGGAGGCTATCTCGGCCAGAGACTACAAAACGGCTTTTTCACTCTTTGCCTCTCTGGAACAGCCCATTAACAATTTCTTTGAAAATGTAATGGTAATGGATGAAGATGAAGGGATTAAAAACAACCGCTTAGCTTTATTGCAGGCTATTGTCTCGATGACAGCTGAGCTGGCCGATTTAACACAAATAGTAGTGGAGTAAAACAGGGGCCCTCATCAATGAGGAGCCCTTTTCTGATTTAAACTACAAAAGCGCAGTAGTGGGCTAGGCTCAGACACTTCTCATACATTGCATATTAATAAAACTTACGATAAAAAAATTTATTATAATTTAACTATTGCCAGATTATTTAGCAGGTGACCAAATCAGGCTACTAGAATCATATAGATTTAAGCACAAACCAGTAATAGTGCTCAAGTTATTGTTGGATTATGTCGAACATAAGGATAGAATAATAAAAGGATAGAATATTACAATGATTTATACTGTATGAGGTGACTTATGAACAGCCAACTAATTAAGGGGTTAATATCTAATACTTCTATGCTGCTGGCATTAAGCGTGCTTTATTCAGTTATGCCTTTTAAATCTTTCAAATACAAACAACTACGAAGCATCTCCATCGGCATACTGCTGGGATTAGTTGGTATTGCGATCATGGCAAGCCCCTTTAGGTTTTCACCAGGCATCCAGTTCGATACCAGAGAAATACTGATCAGTATTACTGGCATGTTTTTTGGCCTGTTTCCAACACTGATAGCCGTCATTTTAACATCTGCCTACCGGATTTTTCTGGGAGGAATAGGAGCGATATCGGGTGTACTTTCCATTATTTTTTCTGCAGCTATAGGAATAACCTACCACAAATACCGCCTGAAATACATTTTGGAGAATCGGAAATTTGCCTGGCTGGAGCTTTATTTTTTCAGCTTGCTGTGTGGCTTTGGGGTAATACTGTCTACGCTGCTTATTCCTCAGGCAGACATACCTTACATAGTTAAAAGCATTACTTTTCCGATTTTTGCAATATTTCCACCAGGGACTATTATATTGGGTTTGTTAATGTTAAATCAGCATCAACACCATATCACATACAACAGGCTGGTCGAAAGTGAAGAACGTTACCGAAGCCTTTTTGAGAGCAACCACGCGGCGATGCTGATTATAAATCCTCAAGATGGGGCCATAATTGATGCTAATCCCGCGGCCTGTGAATATTACGGCTGGTCACGTCAGCAACTGCAAAACCTGAATATTGGGGATATTAACATCAATGCCAAAGATATACTGCATCGCGATTTAGAGTTAGCTGTTTCAAAAAAACAAAACAGCTTTCATTTTAAACATAAGCTGTCTTCCGGGATTATTCGCGACGTTGAAGTTTATACTGGATCTGTCAAGCTGAAAGGCGAAAAACTGATTTACTCCATAATTCACGATATTACTGAGAAAAAAATTGCCGAGCAGCAGCTTAAGGAAAGTAAAGAAAGGTACAAAGTAACCCTTCTCTCCGTCGGAGATGGGGTTATTACCACTGACAGGCTGGGCAATATAACCATGATTAATCGGGTAAGTGAAGAGATAACCGGCTGGAAAAAAGATGAGGTCATTGGCTGGCCGGTAAAGAAGGTATTTAATATTATCAATGAGTATTCCCGGTTACCTGTTGGAAATCCGGTTGAAAAAGTTCTGGCTACAGGCCGGATTGTGGGTTTGGCCAATAACACCCTGCTGATTTGCAAAGATGGCACCGAGAAACCCATTGCCGACAGCGCAGCACCGATTAAAGATAACGATGGCAATATACTGGGCACTGTCTTAGTGTTTAGGGATGCTACAGAAGAGGTAGCAGCGCAGCAGAAAATCTCTTACCTAGGATACCATGACAGCTTAACAAACTTTTATAACCGAAGATTTTTTGATGAAGAGCTCCACAGAGCCGATGTTGCCAAAAACAGGCCAATTTCTATCATTATGGGAGATGTCAACGGCCTCAAACTGGCCAATGACGCCTTCGGCCACATGGTTGGGGATCAATTACTGAAAGAGATATCTAATGCTATCAGGAAATCATGCCGAAAAAACGACATCATTGCCCGCTGGGGTGGAGATGAGTTTATTATACTGTTACTCAATACCACCTCAGACGAAGCAAAAATTGTCTGCGACCAGATTAAAACTAATTGTGCTCAGATTAAAATTGCCGGCACAGAGCCTTCCATTTCCTTAGGCTATGCAACTAAAGTTAATGCCGAACAGGATATTAACAGTATAATTATTAAGGCTGAAGACATGATGTATAGAAATAAACTGACTGAGCATCAAAGCATTAAAGCCAATACCATTAATATGATACTGACCACTCTTCATGAAAAAAACCCGATAGAGCAGCTGCATTCGCATCGAGTCAGCAATTTATGTAAGCAAATTGGTCAAGCAATGGGTTTGTCAGATCCATTGCTAAATGAGCTGGGGCTGGCAGGTTTAATGCACGATATTGGGAAAATTGCCGTCAGGGACTGTGTCTTAAACAAAACCGAACAGCTGACAGCAGAGAATTGGAATGAAATAAAGCGTCACCCTGAAATAGGATATCGTATTTTGAATTCCTCTAAAAGCATGTCCCACATTGCCGAAACTGTGCTGGCTCATCATGAAAGACTGGATGGGAGTGGTTATCCCAAAGGACTAAAAGGGTCAGAAATACCCCTGCTGTCCAGAATCCTGGCGGTGGCTGACGCCTATGATGCGATGATCAGTGACAGAGCCCATCGCCCGGCGCTGCCCCAATCAATGGCTATCTCAATGCTTAAGGAAAACTCTGGGATCAAATTCGATCCAGATGTAGTAAAGGCTCTGGTTAACCTGTTGGGTTATGAGTAGAGGCCTGACCTTCAACTCTTGGCCCCATCAAAAATGTACTTGGCCAGGACCCAAGCCAGTTTTTCAGGTGAGTGTCGCACACTCTGCTGATAATTTATCTCCAGCAGGTCCGCGTACAATATATCTTTACCCATACTGTCCAGCTCAGCTCTATCAACAACAGCAGTGTCGGCACCTTCCTGGTGATAACGTTGCAAAATTTTCTCATCGATATCAGCCGTATTAACTACTACCGCATCGATTATATCAGCCCCGATATGGTTTTCAACAGCTTTGATATGATCGACAACAGAGTGGTTCAGGCTTTCATTGGGCTGAGTCATAATATTACTGACATAAACAATCTCGGCACTGGTTCGCCGTAAAGCCTCAGTCATGCCTTCCGGCAGTAAGGTAGCAATAATACTGGTATAGAGGCTGCCCGGGCCGATCACAACCAAATCCGCATCGCGAATAACATTCTTAACCTCTTCTGTTATATTACAGGCTGTTGTCAACGATATTTTTTTCATCTTTTCCGAAACCTTGCCGATTTCAGTTTCACCGACAATGAGGCGGCCATCGCTAAGCTCTGCCTGCAAATGAACCTTTTTACAGTCTGTTACCGGCAGCACCTTGCCTCTGACAGCTAATACCTGGCACGCCAGCCTAACCGCTGAAGGGAAGTCGCCGGTTATACGGGTTAAAGTAGCCAGAAACAGATTACCGAAACTATGTCCTTTAAGCCCATCCGGTATTTCTTCATTGTTCTGATAACGGTAATTAAACAGATCATACATCTGGTCACCAGCTGTTGCTAAAGCCAGGATACAGTTGCGGATATCACCGGGAGCAGGGATATCCATTTGTCGCAGCCGGCCAGAGCTGCCTCCATTATCGGCTACAGTAACGACAGCTGTAATATTAGTGGTTATCTCTCGCAAACCATTTAACAGCGTAGACAAGCCAGTTCCACCGCCAATAGCCACAATCCGAGGGGCGTATTTTAAGATATTTTGACGTACCAATACATCAATAATTTTACCATGTTGACGCTCAAAATCCTCTTCCAGATAAGCCCGCAACACTGACCGAATTAAATTTTTTATTGAAGCAACCAGCACAACAATACCTATTATCAGCATCAAAACGGCATAAACCTGCATATTGTCACTGCCAAATTTAACACTGATAATATCGGGCCAAAATATACACAAGACATAAAGGAACCCTTGAGTAAAAATCAATACCCCTAAAACAGCTAACATAATCCAACGTTTAACACCGATTCCCGGTAAAAGCCATTTGAACAGTTCCATACGGCCTTACCTCTCTATACTGATATCACGGTGCTTGATACTTACTGACAACTGCTGATCCTGCAGGATATGATATATTTTATCAGCAAAAGCGACCGAACGATGATGTCCGCCCGTACAGCCGATCGCAATTGTTAATTGAGCTTTACCCTCCAGCTCATAATGGGGAATAGAAAATAAAAGCAGGTCCTGGATCTTTTTTAAATAGTCCTGCGCAATAGGATGCTGCCAGATAAATTCCTGCACATCTTTTTCTATACCTCTGCGATTACGCAGTAACGGCTCGTAATATGGATTAGGCAGAAACCTGACATCAAAAACCAAATCAGCATCAAGTGGAATACCGTTTTTAAAGCCAAAAGACATAACTGTAATATCCATCATCTGACCACTGCGATAAACATCTAAGTAAGAAAACAGTTTACCCTTGAGCTGCGGCGGACGCAGTCCGGAGGTATTTATTATCAGATCGGACTTCAATCTTAACGGCATAAGCTCTTTTCTCTCGGCGTTGATACTGTCCAGTAAACTGTTTAGTTGATCATTTAAGGGATGCAACCGGCGTTTTTCTTTAAATCTACGCACTAAGACTTCATTATCTGCTTCTATATAAATGATTCTATAATTGATTTCACGTTGCTTAAACTCCTGCAAAGCATTGTCCATATCTTTAAAAAAGCGCCCTCCGCGAATGTCAATCCCCAAGGCAATCTTGTTTAAATCATCAGAGCCGCGGCATAGATCAATAAACACTGGAACTAATTTAGGTGGCAGATTGTCTATGCAGTAATAGCCCCGATCCTCTAAAAAGTCCAAAGCTAAAGATTTTCCAGCGCCAGACATGCCTGTTATAATCAGTATTTGCAGATCTGTCATCTTATCACCTACTCTAATGTTTTCTTGATTATATCATACTATAATATTTGTCAATAAAATTAAACGTGTCTTGAATAATACAAAAAACACCCTTACTCCCCAATCTCAATTGGCAGTTGGGCAGCAGTGGTGCTTTGTATAAATTAATAGTCAGCGCTTCAAAAAATTAGCTATTAAAGGGCGGATATAATACTTTCCAGCTATTCTCATCTTTTACTAGCTTAAAGGTGAAACGAGAACTGTCTTTCTGTCCTTTTACTTTCTCAATCTCCCGGCTAATCCAGGAAACCGTGGCATAAATACCATCCTTACCAACAGTAACCTTAAGGTCATGACATTCTTCATAAGCTTCCTCTGACAGTTTGCCATAGTGAAAAAAGCTCTCTATTAGAAACTCATCTTTACTAGGTATGTAGGTAGCGTACTTTTGGTCTTTACTCACCAATTGATAGCCAGTATCAGTGTCATTAGTCTGCATTGCATGCAGATATAACTTGCATATTAACAGCGGATCAGCTTCTGCCAGGATATTACTATCATACTCAACTACGAAGCTATCGTAGATCTCCTGTTCTGCCCCTGTCAATAGCAGTGTACATGGATCACTTTTAAAAATATTTATCAAAAAATAACCTACCATGACTACAAATAATAAAGATATCTTTATTATTTGTAGTCATGGTAG
>JANQLZ010000136.1 GCA_028280325.1 Bacillota bacterium | reverse complement strand
CAAATCTTCTACTCCCAGACTGTGATCTATTGTCGCGGCCAGCCCTTTGTAAAAAAAGTTGTTAACTTCCTGGTCAAATTTACCTAGTACATAGCTATGATGAGCATAAGCTGCCATTCCTTTAAAACCATAAATCAGCAGCTCACGTAATGATCTGATATCCATATCCAAACTGTCATCGACCATAACACCGATATGCTGGGCATCCTTAAGCATTTCTGCTTCGGTTTCCGGGGCCAAATAGTCTGCTTCCGGAGGAACATCCTGAAGCTTACCGGTTAATTTCATTAATTCCTTTTTTATTTCATTGGCCCGACCAATGTACTCGATAAACCTCTGAGCATCGAAGTTGACATTGGTTAACGTGGCAAACATCGCATCTACAATAAACTTACTTACTCCATCTGGCAGATTTCTGTTTTTTAAGCAAGCCTGGCCATAATAGCCGATTCCCTTGAGCTGGTGAATCAGAATATCCTGTAAATTGGCCACCTCCGGGGTTTTAGAACATACCCCCATTTTGACACAGCCCTTACCCCCTGCTGTTTGCTCACATTGATAACAAAACATTTTGTTTTCCAAAAAAATATGCCTCCAATCACATCTAATCTATCTTTGTTATGATGTTCTATTGAGGCATATTATATGTAAGTAAGCCACTTAATAAGGCTTCCATTTAACTTTCTTAGCTTGCGTCAAACGATAGTTTGCGGTTTCCCAGTCGATGATGTTCCACCACATATCTACATACTCATCTTTTCTGTTCAGATAGTTTAAAAAGTAAGCATGCTCCCACACATCTAACACTAATAAAGGTATACAATCTTGCTGGGTATTATTCTGGTGGCTTTTGACTTGTATGATTTCCATTCTCCAGGCTCGGGGAGACCAAACCAGCATAGCCCACCCTGGACCGGGAACAGATTTGGCAACTGCACTAAACTGCTCCTTAAACTGCTCATCACTGCCAAAGGAATTCTCTATCTCTGTGGCCAGCGGTTCTCGTATTGTAGTATGATGCGGCGTTATTGATTTCCACCAGATAGTATGTAGATAATGACCAGCACCAGCAAAGGCCAGCTGGTATTCCCAATACTGAACCAGCTTATAATCATTACTATTACGAGCTTTTTGCAAAGCCAGCTCTGCTTCATTCAATTTGTTAACATAGTTCCTATGTAGTTTATCGTAGTGTATTTTCATTGTTTCTGCCCCAATATACGGCTCTAAAGCGTTGTACTTGTAAGGCAGCGGCGGAAGCTTATGTCCCCCAATTGGTACCATTTGCGATTCAGCAACACTACTCCAATTGGAAATCTGGCGGGTATACTTTTTGCTCCTACTGCTTTTCGTGCGTTTATAATTGTCTTTCCTCATTGGACCCAACCCCTTTTTTAATAATAAACTTTTACAAAATCAATGTAAAAAGACTCCTACTATAAGAGCGTATTACTGTCAGAGCAGCAAAAATTAAACTCAAAATTTCCGTCAGCGGTAAACTGGGAAATACAGGTTTAATCAACCTCTAACTCCTATAACATAGGGGCACAGATAATATTGCTATTATTCTGTTATATATTATTAAACTTAAGGGAAAATTGACTTTACTTTTTTAACATTTACATTATTAATTTAGGGGATTGCCGAAGCAATCGGCTGGCAATTATATACCCAATAATAACTATTCCTGCCAAGCAAAAAATCATGCTAAACAATCAGGCTATAGCCATTATCAGTTATCCATTGCTCGCGTTCCCGATAATCAGGAAGAATTTTTTTGACCAGTGACCAGAATTTTTTAGAATGGTTAAGCTCAATTAAATGACATAATTCATGAACCAGAATGTAATCTACCATGGCCAGCGGGGCAATAAAGATTCGCCAGTTGATATAAATTCCACCTGTGGATGAACAACTGCCCCAGCGGGATTTCTGCTCTTTAATGACTACCTTTGTCGGAGAAACGCTCAGCATTTCAGAATAAATGGGAACCCTTTCTTTGGCAACCTCTAATCCCCTATCCATAATCAAACCTTTGATCTCCTGTTTAATCACTTCAACCCTCAGCTCTGGTCTAAGGCCCTCCGGTATTTTTACGATTATATTTTTATCACCTAGCCTCGCAACCGAAGGATTAAATTCCCCTTCTACTACCCGCAAATTATATTCGCTGTCAAGTATATAAAACTTCTCATCATTGATATATTCACGGATCGGCACTTTAGCATTTCTCTCTTTTTGTGTCTTAAGTTTCTCTAAAATCCATTTG
>JANQLZ010000118.1 GCA_028280325.1 Bacillota bacterium | reverse complement strand
GGGGATAGGGATAGACAGATTAGTAATGTTGCTGACAGACTCTCCCTCGATCAGAGATGTAATTTTGTTTCCGACCATGCGCTCAAAAGAGGAGCAAATATAAATAAAAGCCTGCCAGTTAATAATAATTTGGAGGTCTTGCGGAGGGTATAAAATGTATATTAGTATCTTGGCATTTGTCATTGGCCTTTTTGCAATTTGGGGGACAATTGCCAAACCCAATTTTTTTTGGGAAAGCCGTAAAGCTCAAAGAGCAAGGTCTTTTTTGGGTGACAGAGGCACCCAGATACTTTATATTGGGCTGGGATTAGTGTTGATCATTGTCGGTATAGTAACGGGGTATTTAAATTTCTATGAGAGCAAGGCTGACAGACTATACGATGAGGGAAGATTCGAAGAAGGTTTAGCAACCTATTTGGAGCTGCACGATTTTAGCAATGACGATGTCACCTACTTAAATGGTGTGGCTTATGGCTATTATCGATTGGAAAATTACGAAGAGGCCGAAAAATATGCTGAAATGTCCAGGGCTGAAGAAGAAAGCAATAATTTCGATCCCTTTGTCATATTAGCCTGGATTCATGAAAATAAAGGTGAATATGAAAAAGCAATAGAGGTTTTAGAAGAACTCAAGCAACAGGATGCTGAATATGTATACGGACTGCAGCTCTTAGGAGATAATTACTATCAATCCGATCAATATGAAAAGGCAATTGAAAACTACAAGTTAGCAATTGAGCTTGAACCGGAAACAGGCAACACCTATGTTAACCTGGCTAATTCATATTATCAGTTGGCAGAATATGAAAAAGAACTGGCTGTTTATGAGCAAATGAGAAGTAATAATGCCGTTATCAACAATCAGACCCTGGAAGAAACAAACAAATTAATTGATTATAATTGTGGTGATACCTACTACTGTTTAGGAGAATATGAAAAAGCCAGTGAAAACTTTCAGCGGGTGGTAGCCTATGACAGTGAAGACTACGATGCCTGGTACTACCTGGCTTCATGTCAGGCCCTGTTAGAGCAGTACGATGAGGCTAAAATCTCTTTGGCCAAAGCCTTTGAATTAAACAGCGCTTATGCAGAACAAATCCATTCCGATGCCGACTTTGCCGGATTAATGGGAGACGACGAGTTTCAGAATCTGATTAAGCATTATACTGATTGATTCTTGCTCACAGCAAATGTGGGGCAACGGTTAGGCAGTTGTTTCTTGACTACTGGATAATGTAGGGGCAGGCTTCCAGGGCTGCCCTTTTTGGTATTATCTACTATTTTTATTTTTTTAATCCTAATTGCACCCCATTACCCGCATTGAAATTTTAATGCGGGTATTTAAGTGCATTAATTCAGCTATCTTTCAGCTATTGTTTAACAACTGCTATTGCCTTTTAAATCCTTTTTTCAATTATAATAGAGAATATGGAGCAACAAAAAGAACCGTCCCCAATGTTTCACTAAGTCAATAATGAGGTTGCTCCACCTAATACAATTGCCAACCTATTGCCAGCCAACTGCCAAACAATTGATAAATGACGTAACGTATCATTAAGCCGTGGCTTACAGAATTGAGGATAGATCAAGGAATAGCTAAAATTTTTAACATAGATAATACGAGAACAGTATGTCTATCAACAGCTATGGTGGTCTTAATTCACTATTACTTAAGATTCTTCGTAAAAAAAGTGAATAAATGACTTAAAGTATCATTAAGCCTAGGCTTACAGAATTATGCCCAGCTCAAGGAATAGAAGAAATTTTCTACAAGGATAATACGAGTTAGTATATCTATCAACAGCTATGGTGGTCTTAATTCACTATTACTTAAGATTCTTCGTAGAAAAAGTGAATAAATGACGTAACGTATCATTAAGCCGTGGCTTACAGAATTGAGGATAGATCAAGGAAAAGTGAAAATCTGCGACAAAGATAATACGAGTAGTATATCTTTTAGCAGATTTTTGCTTTGACGCCGATATAGCCTTAATTATGGAAGCCTCCGCGGAAAGAACCCCTACACCTCAATGATAATTGGTAATATCATAGGCCGCCGCCCAGTTTGCTCGTATAAATAGTTTTGCAGGACCTGACGCATTCTGTTCTTTAACGGAGCCCAGTCCTTGATGCCAGATTGCAGCTGTTCCTCAAGGGCCTTTTTAACCCTCTGAACAGCCTCATCCAGCAGATCTTCGGATTCCTTAACGTAGACAAACCCTCGGGTAACGATTGTCGGCCCGCTTAAGATCTCCCGAGTTTCCCGGTTTAAGGCCACTACCGCTGTCAAAACACCGTATTGGGCCAGCATTCTTCGGTCTCGCAATACCACCTTGCCGACATCGCCGATTCCTCGTCCATCGATCAGGACCCTTCCCGATTCGACTGTATCAGCTACTGAGGCATATTTCTCATTTAATTCCAAAACATCTCCATTGTTCAGCATAAACACATTATCGGGTTTAATTCCAAGACTGGTGGCAATCAGTCGATAAGCATTTTTATGCTGATACTCTCCATGGAACGGTATTACATATTGAGGTTTGACCAGGTGCAACATCATTTTCAGTTCCTCTGCACTGGCGTGGCCCGAAACGTGAACCTGGGCATCACGGGTTGTAATAACCGTGGCCCCGTTATAAGTCAGCGCATTAATAATTCTGTTGACCAGCTTTTCATTGCCTGGTATCGGATTAGAAGACATGATAACTGTATCAAAGGCACTGATCTGAATCTGAGAATGACGGTTGAAAGCCATTCTGGTTAAAGCTGCCAAAGGCTCGCCCTGGCTGCCTGTCGATAAAATTAACAGCTTATCATTTGGATAAGAATCAATACTTTCGGTTTCAATATAGGTATCGGGCGGTATATCCAGATAGCCCAGCTCGCTGGCTATGGCCACGTTATTGACCATGCTCCGACCGATAACAGCTACCTTTCGGTTATGCTTAAAGGCCAGCTCAAAGATCTGCTGAACCCGATGGATATTGGATGCAAAGGTAGCCATAATAATTCTATTGGTGGTATCCCTAAAAATGCTGTCCAGAGCCTCACCCACTACCTTTTCAGATGGGGTATAGCCAGGATGAATGGCGTTGGTAACGTCGCACAACAGTGCTAAAACTCCGCCATCGCCATAATCGGCCAGCCGATGATAATCTGTGACATGGCCATCCACCGGAGTTTGATCAAACTTAAAGTCCCCGGTATGCAGGACAATACCGGAAGGGGTGTTAATGGCCAGCGCTGCTCCATCAGGTATGCTGTGATTAATCCTGATAAACTCAACAGCAAAAGCTCCAGCTCCGATGACATCCCCGATTTTGACCACATTCAACTTATAATTATCAATGTCAAAATCTTTGAGCTTGGATTCAACTAATCCCAAAGTCAATTGTGTTCCGTAGACCGGCACATTTATTTCTTGCAGAAAATAAGGCAAGGCGCCAATATGGTCCTCATGGCCGTGGGTTAAAAATACAGCCCGAACCAGATCTTTGTTTTCAACCAAATAGGACATGTCTGGAATAACGTAATCAATACCCAGCAGATCATCATCTGGAAACATTAGACCGGCATCAATTACAATAATGTCGTCTAAATAGCGCATGGCGTACATGTTTTTGCCTATCTCGTTTACTCCTCCCAAAGGAATAAAATAAATACTGTGTTTTTTCATCTTAGTCTCTCCTAATCATTTGTAAGTAATTATGTACTGCTATTAGAATAACCCTTTTTCCAGCTAAAGATTAGGGAATTGCTTTAAAATATAATTCCCCAACAAATTAACCTCATATCAAAAAACCGGTAAAGGATTAGTTTACCGGAAAAGATTATGGTCCGTCGCTTAAAACTCCGCCAACAGTATAACATAAGGTCAGGGAACTGACAAACAAAAAAATCGTTAAAGGATATCAATGGGTTAAACCGAAGTTAAAAAGCATTAAAAAGCAGAGGAGATTCTAACATGTATTTGTCAGCTTTAACCATGAACAAATTTAAGAAATATAGTCAACAGATGGAGGCCGTCATCTTACCCATAGGCACAACCGAAGCTCATGGACCTCACTGCCCTTTGGGCACAGATTTTTTGATTCCCGAAAGAATAGCAGCGTTAATAGACAGCAAAATGAACAGCCGCATCCTGATAGCGCCCACGGTTAACTATGGCTGTTCCTGGGGCTTAAAAGTATTTCCGGGTACAATAAATATCAGTACTGAAACCATGGTGCGTTATCTGGTTGAGATTGGCACGAGCCTGCTCCAGTGGGGGCTGAAGAAGCAGGTTTTTTTAAATGGTCACGGCGGTAATCGTCCGGCTCTGAGAACCGCAGCCCAGCATTTGGCTGATGCAGGTGCGCAAGTACTGGTAATTGATTGGTGGGCCGATTATATGCCACAAATATTAGAAATCTGCGACAGCAGAGGACATGCCGGAGAAGATGAAACCTCGGTCATGCTGGCTATCATGCCGGAAAACATTGAAATGGATTTGGCAACTGCTAATGACAACAGGGTTATCGGACAGATCTATACCGCTGATATCTCTTTTACTACATTGCAGAATGCCATGACCGGAGATGCCACCAAGGCTACGGCAGAAAAAGGAAAGCAGATTCTGAAGGTGGTATCTAACGAAATAATGCGGTTAATTGATCAATTCAGTTCAGGATGTTACGTTAAATAACAGTGCTGCAAAACTAACTCCAACCTACCTAATCCTACTGCAATGAAAGCTGGGCATTTGTTCTTCACCGTTCAGCTTTCGTTAACATTAGACCAGTATCTCCCAGTAGTATATCTATAATTGCATAATGATAAGCTATATTATTCCAGATAATAAAAATCTGTTACTTTTTAATGAGCTTCCTATAACTTATGTTATTATATTGTGGCAGGTAATTTTTTAATATATTTAATTTTTTGACCACATGTTTGTTATTTCCTGAAACTTTATGTCGGGTACAGGTGTCGAATAGATACCTGAAGCATTACAAATGATCTTTATTTTGCTCAAAAAAATGGAAATATATTAAATTTTATTGACAAAGCAAAATAATACTTGCGAAATGTGTCGTAAAACAGTAAATTAAAGGTGTATATTATTTTTTGCTAAAATTATACTTATGCAACAGGTGGACGGAGTGTTAGCAGTGCTTGTATTTAAAAATGTTGTTAAATCATATGGCAAAGACATCAAGGCCATAGATGGCCTTAGTATAACTATAAAAAAAGGCGAGTTCGTATTTTTGGTTGGTCCTAATGGTGCTGGTAAATCCACTATTATGAAGCTGATATCCTGCGAAGAGCGTCCGACTTCCGGTTCGATTTTTTTTAATGGAACTGATATGTCCCGGATGAAGCTCAAAAAAGTACCCTTTATGCGGCGACAGATGGGTATTGTTTTTCAGGATTTTAAGCTTTTACCCAACCTGACTGTTCATGATAACATTGCCTTTGCTTTGCATGTGATTGGCATGCCTAAAGAAAAGGTTTTAAAGCGGGTCAAAGAGGTATTGAAAATCATTGAAATGGCCCATCGAAAAGACGCCTACCCCAAGCAGCTTTCGGGGGGGGAGCAGCAGCGTACCGCCATAGGCAGAGCCATAGCCAACTGGCCCCTGCTAATCCTGGCTGACGAGCCTACCGGTAATCTCGATCCTGAAATTACCCGGGCAGTTATGAGTTTATTGGCTAGAATTAACAGCGCTGGAACCACTGTGGTCATGGCCACTCATGACAGCGCTATTGTAGATAAAATGAAACGCAGAGTTATTATGTTAAGCAGTGGCCGTGTGATCAGAGACGATGCCCGAGGGAGGTACAGCAGTGTTTTACAAAATGGGTAATCATCTGCGTAATGCGTGTCGTAACTTATGGAAAAATAGTTGGATGACAACCGCTTCAATTTCAACAGTTATGGTGTGCTTGTTAATTGCAGGGATAGTTGTGCTGTTAATATCTAATGTCAACTCCTTTGTCAACCAGGTTGAATCTGAGCTGGACATTAAGGTTTTTTTAGAGTCGGGACTGCCACTTGACGATAAGGCTTTGCTGGAAGAAAAGATCAGAGCCCATCCCATGGTCCATCAGGTTCAGTATATTGGTAAGGACCAAGGCATCGAACTGTTGAGAGACCAGTTTGGTGAGGATGCCGAGGTCTTAGACGGCTTGGATTTAGAGGCCCTGATTTGGGACGGTTATGAAATATCTGTTCAGGATGCGGCTCAGATTGCCATTGTGGCTGAGGCCATCAAAGATTTTAAAGGCATCGAAGAGGTGGTGTACGGTCGGGAATACATTGCCGATATATTGAATGTGACGGATATTGTCCGGTGGATCGGATTAGGTCTGGCCGTAGCGGTTGGAATTGCTTCTACCTTTGTCATCTTTAATACTATTCGCTTAACTGTATTGATGAGGCAGGACGACATTACTATCATGCGCTATGTTGGTGCCACCAATTGGTACATCCGCTGGCCGTTTATTTTGGAGGGCTGGCTGATCGGGCTGCTGGGTTCTATGTTTGCTGGAGGTTTACTGATTTGGGCTTATAAGCAGTTTACACTGTGGTTCGCTGGAATAATTCAATATGTCCAGGTTGTACCGACAACTGTAATCAGTACCAGACTATTTATCATATTGGCTGTTGGGGGCTCTTTCTTAGGCATATTTGGCAGCACTATCTCCATGAGAAAGTTCTTAAAGCTTTAACAGCTATGGATTGGAAAGGATATGAAGGTTATGGGAATTAAAAAAATTACTATTGCTCTAATCATTGTTTTTCTGGTGATGCAGTTTGTCATAGCTGAGGCCAAAAACATTAATCAGGTTCAGGATGAGCTGCAGCAAGCCCAACAGGATCTGGAAGACTTAAAAGATAAACTTCAGTCGAATAATAGCCAACAGAAATCTACTGCTGCCCAGCTGAAACAGTTAATGACTCAGTTGCAGGAAACTGAGAGAAAAATAAATAACCTGGAAGTACAGATTGAAGAGCTCGATGAATCGATTGTGGCCCGGGAAGCAGAATTGGAACAGGCCTTAAACGATTTGAACGAGAGAGAGGAGCTGCTGGGCGGTCGGGTACAGGCTATCTATAAGTACAGCTCGTTAAGCTATGCTTCAATACTGTTTAAAGCAGAGAGTTTAGCAGATTTTCTGAGCCGTTTTACCATGATGCGCAAACTCATCTCAGTTGACCGGGAGCTGATCGCCGAGATCAGTGCCAAACGGGATGCGCTGGAAAAAGAAAAGAGCAGTTTACTGGAAGCAAAACAGGTGATGGAAATACAGCGCCAAACAGTTGAATATCGGAGAAGTGAATACCAGACCCGCTCTGCCCAACGGACGGCCTTGATGCGGCGGCTGGAAACAGATGCTGAAGAATATGAGAAGGCCTTAAAAGAACTGGAGGCTACCTCTAAAAAGCTGGAAGAGCAACTGCGTCAATTAGGGGACTCTGACGTTAATGGTACTGGTACATTTACCTGGCCAACCCCGGGATATACCTGGATAACATCTGCCTTTGGCTATCGAATTCACCCTATTACTAAGAAAAGATCTTTCCATACCGGTGTCGATGTCGGGATAGGTTATGGAAAAAAAATCTATGCGGCAGACAGTGGGACAGTGATTCATGCTGGCAGCTACGGCGGTTATGGCCTGTCTGTTATTATCAATCACGGCAATGGCCGATCAACCCTGTATGCCCACAATAGCAAGCTGTTAGTCAAACAGGGACAAAGCGTGGCCAAGGGACAGGCTATTTCAGAATGTGGAACTACTGGTCTGAGCACCGGCCCGCATCTCCATTTTGAGATTAGAATCAATGGAGAGCCCAACAATCCGTTTAATTTTGTTAAAAAGAAATAGATGGAGCTTATAAATATGACAAAAAAAGTGTCCGGAAAAGGGCTCTTTTTTTCTTGTCCGGTAACATGTTATACTGAATAATACCATTCATCGGAGGAGGGCTATTATGGATAAAAAAGCGTTCAAACTGGTGTCAAGCTATGCCCCGAAAGGTGATCAGCCTCAGGCCATAGCGGACCTGGTGGACGGGATTGCCGCTGACCTGAAGCATCAGGTGCTATTAGGGGTAACTGGTTCTGGAAAAACCTATACCATGGCCAATGTCATTGAAAAAATACAGAAACCTACGCTAGTGTTGGCCCACAATAAGACGCTGGCTGCCCAGTTATGCAGTGAGTTTAAGGAATTTTTTCCGCATAATGCGGTAGAATATTTTGTCAGCTATTATGATTACTATCAGCCGGAAGCCTATGTACCCAGTACTGACACCTATATTGAGAAGGATGCCTCCATTAATGATGAAATTGATAAACTGCGGCACTCCGCTACCTCGGCCTTGTCAGAGCGTCAGGATGTCATCATCGTAGCATCTGTCTCCTGTATCTATGGACTCGGCTCTCCGGAATACTACTACAAGCTGGGACTGTCTCTGCGTCAAGGTATGATCAAGAGCAGAGATGATATTTTACGTCATTTAGTAGATATTCAGTATGATCGCAATGATGTCAATTTTCAGCGCGGTACCTTTCGGGTCCGCGGCGATATTTTAGAGATTTTTCCTGCCTCTCAAAATGAGGTCGCAATCAGGGTAGAGTTCTGGGGGGATGAAATCGAACGGATAACCGAGATCAACAGCTTAACCGGTGAAATACTATCGGACCGCAACCACATAGCCATCTATCCTGCCTCACACTTTGTCACTTCCGAGGAGAATGTTGTTAGAGCTGCCACTGATATTGAGGCCGAGCTCGACCAGCAATTAGTAGAATTAAAGGGCGATGGCAAGCTGCTGGAGGCTCAACGCTTAGAGCAAAGAACCCGTTACGATTTAGAAATGATCCGAGAACTGGGCTTCTGCAAAGGTATTGAGAACTATTCCCGGCATCTCGACGGCCGGCAGTCCGGTGAGCCGCCCTGGACTTTAATTGACTATTTTCCGGATGATTTTTTGCTGGTTGTAGATGAATCACATGTCTCCATTCCTCAGGTTAGAGGTATGTATTTTGGAGACAGATCGAGAAAGCTGACCCTGGTAGACCATGGATTTCGACTGCCCAGCGCCGTTGATAACAGGCCGCTCAAATTTGAAGAGTTTAGTGAGCGCTTAAACCAGGTAGTCTATGTTTCGGCAACCCCGGGCCCCTACGAGCTGCAAATCAAACAGAAGCTGGTAGAGCAGATTATCAGGCCGACCGGTTTAATTGATCCAGTGGTTGAGGTCAGGCCCATTGATGGTCAGATAGACGATTTATATGCTGAGATAGTAGCTCGGGTAGAAATGAGCGATCGGATATTGGTGACCACTCTGACCAAGAGAATGGCAGAGGATTTGACTGACTACTTCAAGGAACAAGGGTTACGAGTGAAATACCTCCATTCAGATATCGACACTATCGAACGCATGGAAATAATCCATGATCTTCGGGTCGGTGTTTTTGATGTGTTAATCGGTATCAACCTGTTAAGAGAGGGGCTGGATTTGCCTGAAGTATCCCTGGTAACCATCCTCGATGCCGACAAGGAAGGGTTTTTGCGTTCGGAAACCTCTTTAGTGCAGACTATTGGCCGGGCCGCCCGTAATGTCAATGGGCGGGTAATTATGTATGCCGATAAAATGACCGGCTCCATGGAAAGAGCTATCAATGAGACCAACCGACGCCGGGCTATTCAGATGAAATACAATCAAAAATACCAGATAACCCCGCAGAGTATTCAAAAATCTGTACGTGATATTCTCAAAGTGACCAAGGTTGCTGAAGAACAGGCTTCCTATTTAACTACCAAGAGCATTAAGAGAATGACCAGGGTTCAGGCCAAAGAGCTGATTTTAAATCTGGAGCATGAGATGAAGGAGGCCGCCAGAAAGCTGGAATTTGAACGGGCTTCTGAATTGCGCGATCTGATTAAAGATATTAAGAAAAGGAAAAATATGAGGTAAAGCAGGTCCAGATAAGCCCCTTACCCGTGAAAATTAAGATTTGTTTAACAAAAATATTGAAGCCGGTCCTTGTAACTGGCGTTTTTTTTATCTATAATAGTAATACTGAACAGGGCGAATGTATGTTCTCTTTTATCAGGAGAATTATACCAGTTAGCCCTCATATATAGGCTGAAGGTAGTATGGAGGTAAAATAATGGTGCTGAAAAAGATTGTCGTAAAGGGTGCCCGGGAACATAACCTAAAAAATATTGATGTTGAAATCCCTCGTGATAGTTTTGTTGTAATTACCGGGCTCAGTGGTTCTGGAAAGAGTTCATTAGCATTTGACACTATCTATGCTGAGGGGCAGCGCCGTTACGTAGAATCATTATCGGCTTACGCTCGTCAGTTTTTAGGACAGATGAAAAAGCCCAATGTAGACTTAATTGAAGGCCTGTCGCCGGCAATTTCCATAGATCAAAAGACAACGAGCAGAAATCCCCGATCTACTGTGGGAACTGTAACCGAGATATACGATTACCTGCGGCTGCTGTTTGCCAGAATTGGAGTGCCTCACTGCCCTAATGGCCATGGCCCAATTACCCAGCAAACCGTTCAGCAGATAGTTGACCAGATCCAGGCTCTACCGGAAAGCACCCGATTTCAGATTTTGGCTCCAGTAGTACGCGGCCGAAAAGGCGAACATCGTAACCTGCTGGCTGACTTGCGGCGGGAAGGTTATGTCCGAGTACGCATCGATGGACAAGTGTATCAGCTGGAAGAAGAGATCAAGCTCGAGAAAAATAAAAAACACGATATTGCCGTGATTGTCGACAGACTGGTCATGAAAGAAGGCATCAAAAACCGCCTGACCGACTCCCTGGAAACGGCATTGGGGTTGGGTAATGAATCAGTAATTATTGATATTATCAATGGTGAAGAGCAGGTTTACAGTACCCGTTACGCCTGCCCTCATTGCGGTTTCAGTATTGGTGAGCTTGAACCCAGGATGTTTTCCTTTAACAGCCCCTTTGGAGCATGCCGGGAGTGCAGTGGTTTGGGTTACAAGCGCGAGGTTGACCCATTAAAGGTAATAATCGATAAAAAACTGTCCATTAATCAGGGGGTTATTGTCCCCTGGGATATGAAGAACAGCAACTATTATCCTCAGTTGATGAAGGGAGTAGCTAAAACCTTTGGCATTGATTTAGATAAGCCCTGGCAGGATATGACAGATAATGAGCATGATTTAATACTATACGGTGATAATACAACTAAAATAAAGATGAAATACAAGTTTCTACACGGCGGAATCCGCAATTATGATACTTATTTTGAAGGTGTTGTCAACCACTTAGACCGTCGGTATCGAGAAAACAGCGAAACCCGCGAGTACCTGGATCAGTATATGAGTCTGATCCCCTGCGACGAATGCCAGGGGCAGCGTTTAAGGAGCGAAAGCCTATCGGTTTTGGTCGACAAATTCAATATATCGCAAATCACTGATCTGGCCATTCAAGATGCCTTGACCGTGTTTAATGATCTGGAGTTAACTGAAAAACAGCGGATGATTGGACATCAGGTTATTAAAGAAATCAAAGCCCGGTTAAACTTTTTAGTCAATGTTGGGCTGGATTACCTGACCTTGAGCAGAAAAGCAGGCTCCCTTTCCGGAGGTGAGGCTCAGCGCATTCGGCTGGCTACCCAGATAGGCTCCGGCTTAACCGGCGTGGTCTACATTTTAGATGAGCCCAGTATAGGTTTGCACCAGCGTGATAATTGTCGGCTGATTGCCACCTTAAAAGGGTTGAGGGATATTGGCAATACCTTAATAGTGGTGGAGCATGATGAGGAAACGATGCAGGAAGCAGATTATATTATTGATATTGGGCCAAAAGCCGGTATCCACGGTGGGGAAATAGTTGCTACAGGTTCAATTGAACAGATAATGAGGGCTAAAGAGTCTATTACCGGCCAGTACCTATCAGGTCAGAAACAGATATTGGCTCCCACGATCAGAAGGGAGCCCAATGGCAAATGGCTGACCGTGGTTGGGGCCAGTGAAAATAATTTAAAAGGAATAGATGTCAGTATTCCGCTCAGTCTATTCACCTGCGTAACCGGGGTTTCCGGTTCAGGCAAATCCTCGTTTGTCAACGAAATACTTTACAAAGCTCTGGCTCGAAGTTTAAATCGGAGCAAAAAGCATCCGGGTGCACATGTCGCAATTGAAGGGTTAGAGCATTTAGACAAAGTCATCGACATAGACCAGTCGCCAATTGGGCGAACCCCGCGCAGTAATCCGGCAACCTATACCAAAACCTTTGATATTATTCGAGAGCTGTACGCCGAAACCCCGTTGTCCAAGATGCGCGGCTATAAAAAGGGCCGGTTCAGCTTTAACAAAAAGGGCGGTCGATGTGAGGCCTGTAAAGGCGACGGTATTATTAAAATTGAAATGCACTTTTTACCGGATGTATATGTTCCCTGTGAAGTATGCAATGGAAAAAGATACAATCGTGAAGCCCTGCAGGTGCTTTACAAAGAAAAATCAATTGCCGATGTATTGGCAATGACAGTAGACCAGGCCCTTGAATTTTTTAGAAACGTTCCCCGGATTGCCAACAAGCTGCAGACTTTGCAGGATGTCGGCTTAGGATATATTCGCCTGGGCCAGCCTGCTACCCAGTTGTCAGGTGGAGAAGCTCAACGTATCAAACTGGCCTCAGAGCTCAGCAAACGGGCTACGGGGCGGACTATCTACATTTTAGATGAACCGACAACAGGCCTGCATATGGATGATATCTCCAAGCTGCTCAAGGTCCTGCAGCGCCTGGTGGACAGCGGTAATACAGTGGTAGTCATTGAACACAATTTAGATGTAATCAAATGTGCCGATCATATTATAGATTTGGGGCCTGAAGGCGGAGAAAAGGGAGGTCAGATCATTGCCACTGGTACTCCTGAAGAGGTTTCTCGGTTAAAAAACTCGTATACAGGTCAATTTCTGAAAAAAGTTTTAGCTTAGGTAGGATGAAATGAGGTATAATTAATTGCACATAACCTGATATTATTCTCAAATTAAAAACAGGAGCGACCCCATGAATCAAGTACTGAAAGAGAAAATAAGCCTATTACCACATCTGCCAGGCGCATATCTGATGAAGAACAGCGAGGGTAGAATTATCTATGTTGGTAAGGCGGTTAATCTTTGCCATCGGGTTCGTTCCTATTTTAATTCTTTTCACAGTCATGATGCAAAAACTCAGGAGCTGGTCGCCAATATCTATGATTTTGAATACATTGTCACCGATTCAGAGATAGAAGCTTTGGTGCTGGAGAGTATCTTAATTCAAAGACATCAGCCGAAATACAATATTAGAATCCCAGATAATAAGCATTTTATTTATATTAAGATTGACAGGAACGAAAAATACCCGCGTTTGGAGTCAGCTCATAAAATTGTAAAAGACAGATCTCAATATTTTGGTCCCTACCCCAACTCCTGGGCAGTGAGGAATTTAGTCAATGTTTTGAGCAAAGTGTTTAAATTAAGAACCTGTCAGAAGATTATCCCCTCAGGCAAAAAAGAACGAGCCTGTTTAAACTACCACATTAAACTCTGCACGGGCCCTTGTATTAATTCTATCAGTTCAGCAGATTATCATCGCCGATTGGACAAGGCTATCAGGTATTTATCCGGCCAGGAGAAGGATATAATTACTGAGCTGAAGGCTGAAATGTTGGGTGCAGCCGAGGATTTGCAGTATGAAAAGGCAGCCCGTATTCGCGACAATATCAACAGCCTGGCTGGGGTATTGGAAAGGCAGAAGATAGTTTCAGGTAAAGGTGAAGATACCGATATAATATCACTGGCCCGTGGTGTGGAAGATGTCTGTGTGATCGTTATGTTTATGCGAGACGGCCACATAATTGGACGAGATATTAACGTTATCAGTGGGGGGATAGAGAGGCGTTCCGAGGATATTTATACCGCATTTATCAAGCAGTATTATGTGGAAGAGGTTTTTATCCCACGTCATCTTATTGTTGACGGCGAGCTGTATGATCAGGACCTGCTGGAGGAGTGGCTGACAGAGAAGAAGGGTAACAGGGTTTATATTAATGTGCCCCAGCGAGGTGACAAAAAACAGCTGGCCTTGATGGCCCGAAAAAATGTTATGCTGGCCGTTGAAGAGCGCTGGAAGCGGAGAAACAGTGCCGATGATATCCGTCAGGGAACCCTGAATGAGCTGGCCCATTTTTTGAAACTGCCCGGTCTGCCCCAGCGGATTGAGTGTTATGATATATCAAATACCCAGGGGCAACAGAGCGTTGGTTCAATGGTTGTTTTTATTGATGGAAAGGCAGAGAAAAAACACTATCGCAGATTTAAAATAAAGACTGTAAGCGGCCCGGATGACTTTTCCAGTTTAAAAGAGGTACTGGAACGCAGGTTAAAGAGGCTGACCTCAACGGACACCTCTTTTAGCCAGGAGCCGGATTTAATTATTATCGATGGAGGCTTGGGGCAGTTAAATGCCGTGCTCACTGTTGCCAAAAAGCTCTCAGCGACGAATATTACTATTGTGAGTTTAGCCAAAAGAGAAGAGCTGATTTATCGCCCTGGCAGTTCAGCTCCGATAGAGCTGCCCCGGCAGTCTCGCAGTTTGTATCTGGTTCAAAGAATTAGAGACGAAGCCCACCGCTTTGCCCTGGAATACCATCGTAATCTGCGTTCCAAAAGGCAAAAGAACAGTAAACTTTTAAAAATACCGGGAGTAGGAATGGTTCGACAGCGTAATTTAATCAAGGCATTTGGCAGTATAAAGTCTATTGCTCAGGCCAGCGTAGAGGAGCTGGAAAATGTCAAGGGCATGAACAAAGCTGCCGCCCAGGCCGTATACGATTTTTACCATAGAATACATAATGAGAGTAGGGAGTAGTATGGCAGATGGTTATAAAATGCGTCAGGGAGTAGTGAGAGATATCCTTACCTGCATCCCAAATGAGATTTGGGATTTATATCTGCCCCATATTGGCGGTATTGGGGTTTTGGTTTATATCTTTCTATATAGACTTGTCAGCCAAAGAAACAAAATAGATTTTGAGTACATGGCCAACGAACTGCAGCTGCATTACGATGATGTGTTTAAGGCTATTGGGGCTTTGGCCGAAATAGAGTTATTAGAGTTTACCGGTTCTAACAGTTCTACTATTAAAATAAATGATCCTAAAGATAAGGATCAATTCCACAGATTTATGCAATCCCGTAAAGCGAGTAGATCAACCCCAAGAGCTGAGATAAATGAAAAGCGGGCCGAGCTGGAAGAGCAGCACCGCAATGACAGCATTTACAGTATAGCGGAACGAGAATTTGGACGGCCCTTGAGATCATCAGAATACCGTACGTTGGCTTCTTTGGAGGACGATTTCAGCCGGGAGCTGATCGTCGAAGCTATCGCTCGTGCTGTACTCAACCAGGCTTTTAATTTTCAGTATGTCCAGACCGTACTGCATAATTGGAAACTGAAAGGAATCAAAACCCTGGAAGAGGTCGCAGTTGAAGACGAACGGTTTAAAAAACGGAAATCAAATAGAACCCTCAAGTCCGCAGGTCGTAAATCAACCAAAGGAAATGTGAAAGGGCAGAATAAACGGACACTTTCAAGTGTTTACGACGAATTAAAGCAGGACCAAAGCTCTAAGAAAAATAACTATAGCTAGGTTTGAGGAGGAGTTGAAAATTGTTAGTCCCCAGTGGAGAAAAGCAAACCCTACGTTATGAGCAAGCTCATCAGCGAGCCTTAATTTGGTACAAAAAATACCCGGAGCTTTTGCAGATTGAGCAGCGTATTGCAGAATTACTACGGAATATGGAGACAGATAATAGCCAGGAGATTAATTCCAGGCTGGCAGAGGTCCGCCAGCAGCACGAACAGCTCTTAGACAGGAACAATATCCCTCAAACCTACAAGAGCCCCAAATTTGACTGTGAAAAATGTCAGGATAGCGGCTGGATAGCAATTCGAGACAGTGCGGCCAGCCAGAACTACGGCTATGATGTTCAGCGAGTTGTCAAATGCAAATGCCTGATCAATGCTGAACAACAGCAGATGCTTAACAAACTGTTTAAAGTTTCGCGACTGTCACCTGCTATGAAGCGCCAAACCTTTGAACTGTTTCGGCTCGACTACTACAGTGATATAGAGTTGGTCGAGGAGGGCTACAGCCATCGTCAAATCATGGAGTTCAATAAAAAACTGGCCGAGAGATTTGTTGCAAAAATGGAACAGGCCAGCAGAGAAGAAGCGGTCTGTGAGGTTAAAGGCCTGTATCTTCAAGGCGATCCCGGAGTGGGCAAGACATTTCTGTGTTCAGCGATTGCCAATGAGCTGCTGAAACGCAAAATTCCGGTTCTTTATTTGCCATTTGTAGACTTTTTATATCAGTTGCGCGGCTCATTTGGGGACAGGAGCAAAAAGGTTGAAGAGTTTGTCGATGCTGCCAGAAATGTAACCGTTCTAATTCTTGATGATTTGGGGTCTGAAAGCAGAACCGAGTTTTCTCAGGAGATACTGTTTTCAATACTAAATTATCGCACAAATAACCTGGACAAGCCGACAATTATCTCCAGCAACTACACGATTGATGAGCTTAAAAATATGTATCACCCGCGGATAGCTTCTCGAATCAGGATACAGGCTGATATTTTACACTGTGTGGGCGAAGATTTAAGGGAAATAATGAAATAGAATAATCTAAATTGGCTATGCTACAGAAAAGGACACTGGAGCATAGCTTTTTTATTAATATCAATAATTTTAAGACCTTTATTTAAAATATTGATTTATAGGTTAATAAATTGTTGACAATTGAGAATATTATTAATATAATTAATGTAACAGTTGAATATATTAATTACAAGATGAAAAGGTGGGATTCGATATGTTGTATGATGCACCAGGAAAATGCCCGGTATGTGGCAGTAGTTTAAGTGTTGCTAAACTAAAATGTTACAAATGTGAATCAGAGTTGAGCGGTAATTTTAAATTATGCAAATTCTGTCAACTCGATGATGAAATGAAAGAATTTGTGGAAGTATTCATTAAATGCAGAGGAAATATCAAAGAAGTAGAACGAGAATTGGGCATCTCTTATCCTACTGTCAGAAGTCGGTTAGATAAGGCTATTCAGGCTCTTGGATACAGAGTTGACGAAGAACCCAACCGGGAGAAGGTCAGCCTGGCCCGGCAGGATATTTTACAGCAGTTGAGCGCGGGTAAAATAGGTGCAGAGGAAGCGACCAAACTGTTGAAACAGTTAGGGTAGTATCCATGCTGCGCTGGCTTGGGATAGGGAATTATTATTTGCTTTGTGATCTGACGTTTAAGTCTACAGGCAGGCACCTGGTGATTCCGGTACCTTTATTTGTACTCGATGGGCTGCTGGAAGGGTGGTGGCTATTGAAGCATTTCCTGAAATTCCTGCCCCAAGAGAAGCTACAGATGAAATGGTCAATGGGTGGTGATTTTGCACTGGAAGAGCATGCCGATGAAATTGTAGCTGCTCTTCAAAAATTTTGGCGTAAAATTCGTCGGTGCAGAAGGTTGGAGATAGTGGATGTTGAGAATAAAGATATTAAGGTGAAAATAAAATTGTTATAACAGGAGGACACTAATGAATAATCAAGAAGAGCAAATGCAAATACTGAAAATGGTTGAAAACGGTCAGATAACCTCTGACGAAGGAATGAAGTTATTAGATGCCTTAGGCAGTTCAAAGCGGGCTAATAAGCCGGTGGTATACTCCTCAAATAGTGATAAGATCTTAAAAGTAAGGGTTATTGAGGGCAATGAAGACGTTAAAGTTAATGTTAATATTCCATTGGCTTTAATCGAAGTGTTGGCGGATGTTGGCTTAAAGTTTTTGCCGGTAGACAGGTATCCGGAGCTGAAAGAGATTGATATCAAGCACATCCTAGATCTGATTCACTCCGGAGTCAATGGCAAGCTGGTCGATGTTACCGCCGGTGAGGGAACTCTGGTTGAGGTACTGATTGAGTAATTTGTTTAGGAGGGTCTATAATGAAGAAAAGCTTTTTAGCAAGGGTTGTAGTTAATGCCATTGCCATGTATTTGGTGGCACGTTATCTTTCGAGCGGTTTTTACATCAGTGGAGCAGGGGCGGCATTAATAGCAGGTTTAATGTTAGGGATTGTCAATTCTGTTATCAGACCCTTGCTGTTATTGCTATCATTACCTCTAAACCTGATTACCTTAGGGTTGTTCACTTTAGTTGTCAATGGATTAATGCTACAGTTAACTGACGCATTAGTAGCTGGAATGAGACTGAATGGCCTGATAAATGCAATCTGGGTTTCGATACTGATCAGCATTATCAGTTTAATAATCAACGGTGTTTTAATAAAAGAAGATTGACAAAGATTAAGGGAGAAAATATGACGATCAAACTCTTAGCCTTAGATCTTGATCATACCCTGCTCAACGAGAGCAGAGAGATAAATGACAAAGATCTTCAGGCCATCAGAGCGGCAAGAAAGTCTGGGGTGGCGGTAACGATTGCTACCGGTCGGATGTTCTCTGCCGCTCATGCCTATGCAAAGGACCTGGAAATAGATGTTCCAATCATAACCTATCAGGGAAGTTTAATAAAAAAACTGCTTTCTGAACAGGAACTGCTGCATTTGAGGCTGGAAAATAAGGTTGCTAAAAATGCCATATCTCTGGCCCATCAGGCCCAGGTGCATGTCAATGTCTACGATGGTGATAAACTTATTGTCAGGGAGAACAATGCTTTAGTACAGCGCTACCGCACTGTGAATAGAATTGATGTTACAATTGATCAGGATTTTGTCGATAATCTAACAGTAGCTCCGACCAAGCTCGTTTTTGTAGACAATAACCTTGACAAGTTAAATAAGTTGCAGAGTGAACTGGAAAGCCAATTTAGTTTAAAGGGGGATATAACCCGTTCACTTCCTCATTTACTGGAATTGGGCCACTTAAAAGCGACAAAATCAAAGGCTCTGGAATTTATGGGTAAACACCTCAACATTGGTCGCTCAAATATTATGGCGATTGGTGACGGCTTTAATGATATCGACATGATCAAATGGGCCGGGATCGGCGTAGCCATGGGCAATGCCCCTTTAGAGGTCAAGCGCATAGCTGATTGGGTTACAGTGGATAACAATTCAGCTGGGGTAGCATTGGCAATTGAAAAGTTTATTTTGCAAAATTAGTACGGGGTTAGCTCAGTTTATTGACAGATCTCAAGATATAACTTAAGATGTTTATACCAAGCAATAAAGTGGAAACTGCATTGCCTGGGCTTTTACAACATAATGACCTGACAGTCAAGACATGGGTCTTACCTGGAAGGAGGTTAGTCATAGTTTATGGTAGTTTGGCCGGCGATCAGCATGGTCTGGCTGTCATTGTATTGAAACTGACTTCCGTGGTGACGGAAGTTTTTATGTTTATAAGGTAACTTTTTCTTTAGCAAATCGTCAGAGGAGGCCAAACTAAATGACCAAACGAATAGCAATTATTGGAGCCGTATTAGAGAATCCTGTGGTTTGTCAGGAGCAGTTTAACACGATTATCTCTAATTTTAAAGGCATAGTTAAAGGAAGGATGGGCCTGCCGATGCCCGAGGCCGGGATATCAGTAATCTCTGTTACGGTGTTGGCCACCTTAGATCAGATTAATACCCTGACCGGCAGGCTGGGGAACATCAATCATGTGACTGTCAAGACCTCTATCTCCAAGAAAGAGATTGAGGCATGAACAAAACCCTGACCAGGCTGTTTGAACAGCATCAACTCAACAGGCAGGAGCTTACGGACCTGATTATTGCAGCCTTGGAGAACCCTCAGCCTTTATTCCGGCTCGCCCGTGAAACGACTGCCAGGCATTATGGAGACAGTGTTTTTATCAGAGGGCTAATAGAGTTCTCCAATTACTGCAGCAGGAATTGCCTTTACTGTGGCATTCAAAGAGCTAACAGATCATTGGATCGATATAGATTAACTGAGGATGAAATCTTGGATTGCTGCCATCAAGGAGCAGAACTGGGATATAACTCTTATGTTTTGCAAAGCGGAGAAGATGGGTATTATACCGATGAAATACTGGTTAGAATTATCCGGCGAATCAAGCAGCAGTTTCCCAAAGCTGCCATTGCCCTGTCCATCGGGGAACGGGATTTTTCCAGTTATCAGCAGCTCTATCGAGCAGGGGCGAGCAGATTCCTGTTAAGGCATGAAACAGCTAATCAGCACCTGTATCACCGCTTTCATCCGCAGATGAGCTTCACTGAGCGTCAGCAGTGTTTGCTGAATTTAAGAAAAGCAGGTTTTAACATTGGAGCTGGATTTCTGGTCGGCCTGCCGGGGCAGAGCCTGGCTGATTTGGTCGATGATTTGCTGTTTTTAAAGCAGCTGCAGCCAGAAATGGTGGGAATAGGTCCATTTATAGCTCACCCGGAGACCCCGCTGGGCGGCTATAAAAACGGATCATTAGAGATTACTTTAATAATGTTAGCTATCGCCAGATTATTACTGCCACTCTCTCTGATACCTGCTACAACAGCTGTAACGACCCTGAAAAGCGCTGGTCGGTCGCAGGCGTTGTTAGCTGGAGCCAATGTAGTTATGCCCAACCTGACCCCAACAGCGGCTAAAGTAAAATACGAGCTTTATAAAAACAAAGCCGGAATAGCAGATGACAGTCAACAGGCCCTAAACAAGATAAAAGACGTTATCTTACAGGCCGGCCTAATCCCCGATCTGGGACGAGGAGACCCTGTCAAAAAAATAATCAATAGGGAGAGTGCAAAATGCTGATAGATCATAATTATATCAATAATCTCTTAGCTACCAGCTCCAGGCTGACAGATCAGCAGCTGGAAGCAATTTTAGAAAAATCACAAAATAAACAACAGCTGTCACCGGCAGAGGTAGCCAGTTTGCTGCAAGTCGAAAACCAGAAGCAGCTGCAGCGCATATATCAGACAGCAGGCCAAGTTAAAAACAGTATCTACGGTAACAGGGTTGTCGTTTTTGCACCACTTTACATCAGCAATTACTGTGTAAATAACTGTACCTACTGCGGGTATCGCCGCGATAACGATTTTCCCCGTACCAAGCTGTCTCAGGAGCAGGTGGAAGAAGAGGTTAAGATATTAGAAAAAATGGGGCACAAGCGGATCGCCTTAGAGGCTGGAGAAGACCCTGTTAACTGCAATCTAGATTATGTTTTGCAGTGTCTTGATACCATATATCATACCGAAAATGTCAATGGCCGCATCCGGAGAGTCAATGTCAATATTGCTGCTACCACTGTCGAAGATTATAAAAGACTTAAAACCAAAGATATTGGCACTTACATTCTGTTTCAGGAAACCTATCATCAGCCAACTTACGAAAAGGTTCATCCAGCCAGTATAAAAGGGGATTATCAGTACCATTTGACAGCTTTTGACCGAGCTATGGAAGCTGGAATAGATGATGTTGGCGGCGGGGTTCTGTTTGGTTTGGCCGATTACAGGTTTGAGGTTTTGGCTTTAATGCTTCATAATCAACACCTGGAAGAAAAGTATGGTGTTGGTTTCCATACTGTGTCAGTGCCTCGGTTGAAAAAGGCAGAGGGTATGAGCCTGGAGATGTTCCCTCACCTGGTCAGCGATCAGGATTTTAAAAAGCTGGTGGCTATAATCCGTTTGGCCATACCCTATACAGGTATGATTCTGTCCACCAGAGAAACCGCAGAGTTGAGGCGCGAGCTGGTCGACTATGGGATTTCACAGATCAGTGCCGGGTCATGTACCGGTGTCGGCGGCTATAAAGAAAACGAGATGCAAAAATCTACTGACCAGTTTAGTATCGAGGACAACAGGAGCCCGTTGGAGGTTTTAAAGGAACTGGTCAGCGACGGTTTGGTTCCCAGTTACTGTACGGCCTGCTATCGTGAGGGACGCACTGGCGACCGGTTCATGCGTCTGGCCAAGTCTGGCCAAATCCAAAATGTTTGTCATCCCAATGCGCTGATGACTTTAATGGAGTTTATGCTGGACTACGGTGATCAGGAGCTGCTGGCCCAGGGCGAAGCCTTTATTGATCAGGAAGTAAATAGCATAGCTCGAGAAGATATTAAAAACCTGGTCCGAAAAAATCTCGCCAGACTAAAACAGGGCGAACGAGATCTTTATCTGTAGGTGATAAATAATGAGGAAAACACCTAATTCAAATCGCATTCATATAGCAGTCTTTGGGAAACGGAATGTTGGGAAGTCTTCATTGATCAATGCCCTGACCGGGCAAAAAGTTTCACTGGTTTCACCAGTTAAGGGAACGACTACTGATCCGGTCTACAAGGCTATGGAATTGATCCCTTTGGGGCCAGTATTATTTATTGATACCGCAGGTTTAGATGACGAAGGAGACCTGGGGGCGCTGAGGGTTAAGAAAACCACTCGAGTGTATCAGAAAACAGATTTTGCCTTGTTTGTCATGGATATCAATGAGATTGATACAGCGGTTTATCGGGAGGCCAAACGTAACTTTAAGCGCTTTAATATCCCCCATATTCTGGTTTTTAATCAGGTAGACCTGGCCACCCAAGATCGTCGGGATAAAGTAGTAGCAGATTATCCACAGGGAATCTTAATCTCGGCTACTACCGGCCAAAACATTGTTAAGCTAAGGGAAAGGATAGTAAAGGAGTTAAGCTCCGAGGTTAAAGAAGAAAAAATTTTAGGGGACCTGCTGCCCTATAACAGTACGGTTGTTTTGGTGGTGCCGATCGACTCAGAGGCCCCCAAAGGGAGAATAATCCTGCCGCAGGTACAGTTGATCAGGGACTGTCTGGATCATGGGATTAAATCTTATGTGGTCAGAGATACCGAGCTGGAACTGGCTTTAACTGATTTAAAGCAGGTTGACCTGGTAGTTACTGACTCCCAGGCCTTTCGGGAGGTAGATAAAATAGTACCTGATAATATTTTGCTGACCTCTTTCTCAATCCTCTTTGCTCGCCATAAAGGGGACTTATCCGTATTACTACGGGGAACTGAGCAGATAGACCGGCTGTTTGACGATGCCAGAGTACTGATTGTAGAAACCTGTACCCATAACCAGACCCATGAAGATATCGGGAGGGTGAAGATCCCGAGGCTGCTGCGTCAGCGTACCGGCAAAAAGATAAACTTTGAGTTTGCCATGGGGACAGATCTGCCCAATGATTTAAGCCAATACGATTTAGTAATCCACTGCGGAGGCTGTATGGCCAATCGAAAAACAATGCTGAGCAGAATCCTGATGTGTGCGGAGAAAAACGTACCTATTACCAATTACGGGATGACCATAGCTCTGATGAATGGTATCTTAGCCAGATCAACAGAAATTTTTCAGTAAACTCCCCTCCAGGGTCAGGCCTTAGTTATTAAAAAACTAAGGCCTGACCCTAAATAAGTAAAGCTATTATATTTTAGACGCTACAGTGTAGGATATAATGTTAGTAGGGGGGATGGACTTGATTTTACCACATTACATCACAGCGATTATACAGAAACTCAATAATCACAACTTTAAATCCTGGGTCGTTGGAGGGGCTGTCAGAGACTATTTGCGTAATTTACAACCAACCGATTACGATCTTGCTACAACAGCTTTGCCCTCTGACTTGGAAAATATCTTTGTCCATACTGTGCCAACAGGCCTGAAGCACGGCACCATCACGGTAATTGAAGGTAATCACTCTGTTGAGATAACTACCTTGCGTCTTGAAGGCAGGTACAGCGACGGCCGCAGGCCGGATCAAGTCAGTTTCACTACCGATATAGTTCAGGATCTGGCCCGCCGAGATTTTACAATTAATGCCATGGCCTATAATCCAGAGGGGTTGGTGGATCCGTTTCAGGGCAGGCAGGATTTAGCTGACCAGGTCATCAGGTGTGTAGGCGACCCCTATCGGAGATTTTCAGAGGATGCCTTACGGCTGCTGCGAGCGGTGCGGTTGGCAACAGTAATTGAGGGTAATATTGTACCCGACACCATGTCAGCGATCCAGGAACTCCATGCTAATTTAGCAGGGGTAAGCAATGAACGCATTGCTGGAGAAATTATAAAAATCATAACCTGTTTGCGGCCCTCCAGGGGTCTCAGGCTGCTGTACTCCACGGGTCTGATTAAAATAGTGCTGCCAGAAATGGTCGCAGCCAAAGGCTTTGATCAGAAGAATCCACATCATGATAAAACCCTGTTAGAACATACTATGGCCGTATTAGACTGCATTGACAATACCCCGGAGCTGCGTTTAGCTGCCCTATTGCATGATGTCGGCAAGCTGCATACCTTTAGTATGGATGAACAGGGGGTTGGCCATTTTTACGGCCACGATAAAGAATCAGCGAAAATTGCCGAACAGGTATTAAGGCGGTGGCGTCAGCCCAAAAAGAGAATTACCCATGTCTGCAAAATAATTGCCAATCATATGAGAACCTATGGCAGCTATCGGAACAGTAGAGTGAAAAGATTTATCAATGAGCTTGGAGCAGAATATCTGGAGGATCTCTTTAAGCTGATGGTGGCTGATAAAATTGGCAAGCGACCACCCTATGATTTGACCAAGATTTACCGACTGAAATTCAAATGTGAAAGAATTCTGGCCAGCAAAGAGCCTTTAACTGTCGGTGATTTGGCTGTTAATGGTCATGATTTAAAGGCTCTCGGGCTAAAAAACGTCGATATAGGGCTGGTTCTCCAATATCTGCTGGAATTAGTTTGGGCAAAACCTGAGTTAAATGACCGGGATACATTGCTGCAGCAGGCTAAAAAGTGGCCAAGAAAGACGGGGGGTGCTGGCCGAAAAAAGACGTAAACTTCAGGAGAGACTTAGAGGATTTTTTAATTATCTAATAATTAGTTTAAAAAAACTTAATTTTTTTAGTCTTTCCAGCAGGAGAATGGGGTTCTTTGACGAATATAACTATCACTTGGGTAATTTCTTTTGGAGCGTATTATGCACCTGCAATTATATTTTCATTTATTTTCATAACTCCTTCCCTTTTCCAAAAGATAAGAGCCCGGCGGCCACGTGCCGCTTTTTCTTTTTAAAGCATAAATAAAGCGGGTCGACATAAACTACCACCAAAGGAGAGTGTGCAATGAGTTATGAAAGCAATGAAAAATTGAATCAGTTGCTGAAGGGAGAGCATATGGCCATTAAGGCGGTTGGCGATGTCATCAGCATGGTAAAAGAGCCAGAATTGAAGAATTCATTGACTGCTGTGCAAAATCGCCATCATGATAATGTGCAGGTCCTGGCCTCCCACTTGGCCAGTAGAGGGGCTACCCCGGAACAGTCTGCTGGGATATTAGGCGCTATCAGCGGGGTATCGACCAGAATCAATAATCTTGTCAACAGCGATCCCGCAAAAATGCTTGAACATCTGTGTGAGGGAGAAGACCGAGGGATTCAAATGGCTCAACAGGTGGTAGATGGTTTTCTGGACCAGGAAAGCTTGAAGTTAGTGAAAAATATTCTGGACAATGATCGCAAAAACCTGAAAATACTCAGAAAAGAATTGAACAGATATGGCTAGCAGTAAGCATTCAGCATTAATTAATGATTTATCAATCAATATTTAGAGAACCTGATAAAGTTCCCTGGCTTACAGGGAACTTTTGGGCATTTTAATCGTCTTATAAATGGTAATTCCTGCAAAGTGTAAGAGCATCGTAGAAGGAGCGCAGATATGAAAAGATTCAGCTTACTGCTAATCTGTTTGTCACTTGTTGCTTTGGTAGGGTGTATGCCGCCTAAGGAATACAATTTAGAAACACTTTTACCCTCAGAGGAAGGTTTCATTTGGCAGTATACAGGCATAGCAGGGTACGGACATAGTATGGAACTTGACAATATTGACAGTAGCGGCGATGATGAAGTGGTTTATACAGTTACAGGTAAAGTAGATGATGTGTCAGGTGGAGAAAGTCAGGCTGACTATAATATAAACCTTAAATATTTCCTGCGGGACGATAGCTTAGTTCAAATACATAGCGGGGATATGATGCTGGATATTCCTTATCAGCAGGTTACGCTGATAAAAAAGCCATTTGAAGCTGGAGCAACCTGGAAGCAGGAGGTTGAGTTAACGGATGATGGTACAAAACTAGAGTTAAGCTGTGAAATAACAGAGGTAGTTGAAGAAGAGGGAATAAAAAAATATACAGTAATTTACAGAAATCCGGATAAAATAAATTATGAAAAGCGGGTTATTGCTGATGGTCAGGGAGTTATTGAGTACCTGAGAACCATACCAGGCAATGATGATCAACCTGTGGAGATTGGCTATGAACTCGCTGCCCCAATCAGTGAATAATATAGAACTATAAGTAGCTCAGGATGAATGCTGAGGTTGTTTAACGGGCTTGCTCTTTGCTTATTATTGGGGAATGAGAAGTTCTTTCTGTTGTCAGTTGCAGTCAGTGTGCACAGTCGCACTACCTCCTTTTTGTAGCTGTCAACACCTTAATAGCAACGCTTTCAAAAGTGTTTTAAATGGCTACGAGCATTTTTAACAACCTCTCAGAGTGTTGACTGAACCCAACAGTCTGAAGCAGTTCAGTTTGAGCTGCTTTTTTTTTGTCTTAAACAGGTTAAAATATGAATGCGGATCAAACCCCTGACTTTGATGCGGATCGAATGATAATTGCTGTTAATTTAGTTTAGGTATCCTGATACTTGGGTAAATATAGATAACGTTAAATCTAATAGCTATTAATCGAGGTGTTTTTTTGAGACAAAACAAGTACCCGGGATCCTCGCAAATTGATCCTAGAATAGTAAAAGCAGTGGCAGGGGCCATAGGTCTTTTTATTATTGTCAGATTATTTATTGCGGGCCCCCACCTGATTCCGTGGATGATAATATTTTTTTTAATATTCTTTATTATCATTAAGGTATCTCGCAGATTAGGAGCAGTGGTCTTTCCTGCCTGCCCCAATTGCGGCACGACCATGGATCAGTACCTGAAGCACGTTGTTTTTGATGGGGCCGCCAATGCTGGTGGCCGTAACTACTTCCCGGCGCTGGCAATGGAAATTTCGACATGTCCGGAGTGTAGTACCCGTCACTTGAGGTTAAGCTATGCTAACTCAGTTAAAGGCGACAGGAGCGATAACAGTTGGAAAAAGGGATATTTATCCACATTTTATGGGAAGGAGATGCCAGTCAATGCTTTACCTAAAGGCTGTTCTGAAGGATTCATAACAGCAGCTGAGTATCAGGAAAAGATTGCCCAGCTCAAAGCCGAGGTCATCAATAACAATCGTCAGGCAGGTTTTAAGGATAATCCCAAGGATATCAGGATTTAGGGAGGTAAAAAATTAATGCCCAGCGCCCCAGATGTAAAAACAACTAAGGTAGTAATAGCAATTTTAATTGTGCTGATTGTTATTAGCCTGACCTCTGCACCGCCTGTAATTAATTTTATAGCGCTGCTAATCTGCATTCCCTACCTGCTATATCAAATTAAACTGCTGCTGCCCCACTACCTGCATCGTAAATGCCCCCGTTGCCGCTCTATCATGGGCATTGAGTACGATATAATTTTTGACGGAGCAGAAAGTACAGATCATAAGACTACCTATCTGCCTGTGGCAATTAAAGAAGAAACGTGTCCCAGGTGCGGCACTGTCCATTTAAGCTTATTTAATCCTGCGGGGGTAAGGTCCAGTAATGTGGGGGGATTCAATTCACTACACCGGTTAGCCGATTTGGAATTTGTAGGCATTTATCAGGAGTCTATAAGTCAGGGCGGCAGGCTGCCCAGGGTTCATTACATTACTCCTGATGCTCATAAATTACTGATGAAAATGTTTGATGATCGGGTAAAAAAAGTCAATGCCGGTTCCAGGTTTATGTCTTAGCAACGAGATATCAAATTCTATAAATATACAGATAAAGTAAGGACTAAAAAGGAGTTCTCAATATGCATCCAGTTGTTATCGTTCTCGGGGTTTTAATTGCAGTACCGATGTTTTACCAGATCTTTAATCTTATCATTAAGCATGCTGTTGCTAAATGTCCAAATTGCGGGGGCTTGATGAAATCGTCTGAAAGCAAAACAGTATTTGAAGGGGCTGCCAATATTGCAGGAAACAACTTTTTTCCGCAACTAATTATTGAGAGGACCAACTGCAGTAAATGCGGTAATGGTCATTACAAATTGCATAGCCGCTATGAATCTGATTTAAGGTATATCAAGGGAGATTTAATCAGAGAGTATATCCATATAGATGACAGTGATGTAATAGAGCACTATAATCAGGTCTCTCTTTACGGTACCTTTAATCCTTTATCAAAACACATTCGCCCTAATGTCTTAAGAGAAAATGTCTGCAACAGCAGACTGCCACCTACTGGGCTGGCCATAAGTGAAAATGCTTTTCGCCATATTTATCAAAAAATTCAGGCTTTTGTCCAGGAAAATAACGATTCGGCTGATAGTAAATGAACAGTTGGGTAAGCTTAGATTAGCTGCCAGTAAAGAGTGAAAAACTAAAAACAAGAAAGGATATTATAATGACCAAACCAGATGACAGCAAAAAAGTGGCATTAATTAAATTTTTATTTATTCCTTTAGGGATATTTATTTTTTATCGACTCCTCGTCCTCGCTCCTAATATTTTCCCTTATTTTATCGGGGTTGCGGTGCTGGCCGGACTATTCTTCCTGTTTGGCAAAAAGCTTCACCGCACAGTGGCCAGCAAATGTCCAAAATGTGGCGGTCCAATGAATAATATGGGGGTCAGCAAGGTTTACAGAGGAACATTGAATAAAGATGGAGGTGCCAATTTTCCTTCATTAGGCAAAAAAATACTGCGTTGTTTGGACTGTGAAAACGAGTATCATGAGCTCGTCTATTACTCCGGCTCATTTGGAGATGCGGTAGATCACAAGAGTTTAAATGATACCACATTGGAAGTAATGCAGGCTGTATATGCCTCTGAATTTCCAAAGGATTTAAAAAAAGTCGGGCATCGAAGCATTACCCGGGAAGAGTTTAAACAGATAAAGCAAAAACTGGCTAAAGAAGTACTGGAGAACAATATGAGAGCCGGCTATGCTGATCAGGGTATTAAGATAGATTTAGAGGATAATTAAAATCAGTTTTCCAGATAGTTATCAGGCTGAGTTGGTAAAATTAAATATGTCTATAAAAAACTAAGAGGGAGTGGAAACCCCTCTTTTTTAATTGACTTTAGTCTATCACAGGCAAGGCCTGCTTTCTTGCAGCCAGATAACGGAAAAGTGTTTTTTCAAAGCCGACACTTTTTATTAAAATCAATAAGTGGTAAGATATTGACAGTTTGAAGAGCGAGGTAAGCTAAATGAAGAGATTAAAGGTAATGTCGGTCTTTGGGGTTCGCCCAGAAGCCGTTAAAATGGCTCCGGTAATTAAAGAACTGGAAAAGCATCCCGGCTCCATAGAATCAATCGTCACTGTAACCGGCCAGCACCGGGAGATGTTGGATCAAGTATTGCAGTTGTTTAACATCAAAACTGACTACGATCTGAATATTATGCAGGAAAAACAGACCTTAACGGATATCATAGAACGTTCTTTAAGAGGGCTCGAGCGGGTCTACCGGGAGGTAGAGCCAGATATTGTTTTGGTTCATGGCGATCCTTCAACCAGTTTTGTAGCTGCCTTAGCTGCTTTTTATCAAAAAATCAGTATTGGCCACGTAGAAGCAGGTCTGCGCACTTATAACAAATACTTTCCTTTCCCCGAAGAGATTAATCGAAGATTAACAGGGGTATTGGCCGATCTGCATTTTGCACCGACAGCAGATTCTAAGCAAAACCTGCTTAACGAAGGCGTTGCCGAAGAAAAAATTTTTGTGACTGGAAACACAGCAATTGATGCCATAATGCATACTGTAAAACCCGATTATCAGTACCACACTCCGTCCTTAATCAGCAAACCCTGGCGGGGAAAGCGTTTAATTGTCATGGAGGTTCACCGAAGAGAAAACTGGGGAGAGCCGATTAAACAGATCTGCGCAGGTATCAAGCAAATTATTGAGGAATTTGAGGACACCATCTTGGTTTTCCCGGTTCATTTAAATCCCGTTGTTAAAGAAGCTGTTCATTCGGTTCTGGCCAAACAGGAGCGGGTGCTGTTAATTGACCCGTTGAGTGCTGATGACTATCAAAATTTGTTTAGTGAGGCAGTATTATTGCTTTCTGACTCAGGAGGGGTCCAGGAAGAGGCGCCAGCTTTAGGTATTCCCATGTTATTGACCAGAAATGTAACGGAACGGCCGGAGGCTATCCGTGCGGGTACAGTAAAACTAATAGGTAATACTAAAGAGGGAGTATATCAGTCCGTAAAAGAACTGCTGACCAATGAACAAGCCAGAAAGGCTATGGCCCGGGCTGTTAATCCCTATGGAGATGGTCGGGCTGCCTATCGGATCGTCAATGCTTTATTAAATCATTTTAACTACAGTGACCAGGTTGTCGATGAATGGAAGTTTATAGATTAATAGATCGATGGTATCCTCTAATTGGATATTTAGGGGTCGGCTGAAATAGATGCTATGTTAATAATGTTAAGATCTTAAAAAAGACATAAAAATGTCTTTTCCTGAGCGTGCATATAGTATACAATACTGTAGTGGACTATCTTAACCAATTGTAAAACAAGCTGTTTTAGGATTTGGCAATGCTGAAAAAAGTAAAGCATCAAGCCTCTTGTCATAAAATTGGAAGGAGTTTAGTCAATGAATATCTGGCGACAACTGGCCTATTATCTCAGTTTAGTAACGTATTTAGGCATTGTGATAGTTTGTTGCGTGTTTGTTGGCTACTTTTTAGGATCTTACTTAGACAATATTATGGCTACAGAATTAATCTTTACAGTTATAGGTGTTTTGTTGGGCTCATTTAGTGGCTTGTATATGATGTATCGGATAGCTACTAAATATATTGATAGACAATAGCGGAAGGTGGAGTTATGTATAATTCTCCTCAGGAATTGCGTAAATCGGTAGAGAAATCTGTTCTGCTCATTATAGCAGTAATTGCGATTATCTCATTGATTGCTGGGCAGAGAAGCTTTATGTGGGGGATCATTGTCGGCGGATTATGTTCGCTGGTCCATTTTCGTACTATCTGCACAGTTGCTGAAAGGGTAGTAGATTTCTCGGCTAGAGCAGCCCGAATCAGTACAATGGTAGGCTATTCTGCTCGTTACATTGTCAATGCTGGTGTTCTGGCCTACAGCTATTTTAATCCTTCTTTGAGTTTTCCGGCTGTTATAATCGGCTTGGTTTTGGTTAAAATTGTTATTATAACTAAGACTCTCAGGGAGCAATGGCAACAGGTGCTAAGTGACCAGCTTAAAAATATTAGAAAAAAATTTGAAAGGAGGGAATGAATTTGGAAAAAGCCCTGGCCGGACCGTCAGTAGTATTTGAAATATTTGGCATTCCTATTACCGAAACTGTAGTCAGTACCTGGATCATCATGGCAGTTATCATTTTAGGAGCGTTTATTTTAACCAGACGGTTTGAGAAGCTGCCTCGAGGTGTGCAAAATGTTGCAGAGGCCTTAGTAGAAGGCATAAATGATTTTACAGCCCAGACGATGGGCGAAAAGAATCGCTGGTTTGCACCTTATGCTGGTACGCTTTTGATCTTTATATTTCTAGCGAATATCTCTGGTTTATTTGCATTATGGCCTCCAACTGCTGATGCCAATACAACCATAGGTCTGGCTTTAATGACTTTTGTCTTAATTTTATACAGTAATATTAGATACAAAGGGTTGCTGGGTTATTTAAAGGGTTTGTTCTTAGAGCCTATTCCAATTGTTTTTGCCCCAATTAATATAATTGGAGAATTGGCTACTCCGGTATCGTTAGCTTTTAGATTGTATGGGAACATTTTAGCAGGTGTTGTTATTATGGGTTTGATATACAGTGCAGTACCGGTATTGATACCAGTTCCGTTGCATTTTTACTTTGATTTATTTGCAGGGATACTGCAGAGCTTTATCTTTACCATGTTGACTATGGTGTTTGTTTCCATGGCAATGGAAACTGATTAAATTATTAATTTTTAGGAGGACTTATTAATGGGTTACACAGAATTAGCTGTTGCTGCTTTTGCTGTTTTAGGTGCAGGAATTGCCATGATTGCCGGCTTAGGGCCTGGTATTGGACAGGGTTTTGCTGCCGGTAAAGGTGTTGAAGCTGTAGGGCGTCAGCCAGAAGCCCGGGGAAGTATTATTACTACCATGATTTTGGGACAGGCAGTTGCCGAGACCACCGGTATTTATTCATTTGTAATTGCTTTTATTCTTATTGCTTTAGCTCGCGGAATACTCGGGTAGGGAACTACTTTAATAAATTAGCAGATAAGCATTCGGCAAAGATGGTTGCCGAATAAGAGGAGAGTTGGCTGTATGGATATTGATGTATACACTGTTGCACTGCAAATTATTAATACGCTGATTTTATTCCTGATATTACGTTTTTTACTGTTTAAGCCTGTCACTGAGTTTCTCAATAAGCGGCAAACTACGATTAAGAACGCTATGGATAAGGCCGAGCGCGATCTGGTAGAGGCTGCCCAGATTAAGGCAGACTATGAATTGAAACTGCAGGAGGCGCGTGTAGAGGCCCGTGGAATTATTGACACAGCAACTAAACAGGGGCAAAAACGTCAGGATGAAATTGTGCATGAGGCCAGGTCTGATGCCTTGCGGATCAGAGAACGGGCGGCAGCAGATGTGGAGACGCAAAAAGATCAGGCCTTGGCCTATCTGCGTGATCATGTTGCTGAGATGGCGGTTTCTGCTGCGGGCATTATCATTGACCAGCAGTTGGATAATGAAAGCCATAAACATCTAGTCGACCGCTTTGTCGAAAGGATGGGCGGATCTGATGAAAAATAGTCAAGTGGCTTCACGCTATTCTAAAGCGCTTTTTAGCCTGGCAATTGAAAAAAGCCAGGTTGAAGAGTTTAACGGTGATCTGATAACAATAGCAGATTTGCTGCGAAGTGAACCACATTTTGCTACCTTATTTTTTCATCCCAGATTATCAAAAGAAGATAAACTGCAAATAATTCAGGAGGTATTTCAGCCGATCATTGAGACTGAATATATCCTAAATTTTTTGAACTTAACGATAGCTAAAAAGCGTGAAAAAGATATTCCATCTATTTGTAATGCCTGGCAAGTATTGTATGATGGCTATAAGCGGCAGTTGCCGGTAGAGATAATTACTGCTGTCGACATTGACCAGGATCAACTGCAGAGTATTTTAACTACTGTGGCCTTAAGATCTGGTCGAGAGCCACTACCGACAGTTAAAATTGACGCGGCGATATTAGGTGGCATTATCCTGAAATATGAAGACAAAATTATTGACGGCAGTGTGCGCAAGCAATTGCAGCAGCTAGCCGAAGGCATAAAAGCCATACCTGTGGCAGGTTTGCGAGGTGAAGTAATTTGAAAATAAGACCAGAAGAGATTAGTGCAGTTATCAAGAAGCAGATTGAGTCTTTTCAACAACATTTACAGGTTGATGATGTGGGCACAGTGCTGCAGACCGGTGATGGTATTGCCCATGTTCATGGTTTGCGCAATGCTATGTCCGGGGAGCTTTTAGAATTCAGTGGTGGAGTTTACGGGCTGGTTTTAAACCTGGAAGAGGACAGCGTAGGCTGCGCTATTATGGGACCGGTTGACTCTGTGCGAGAAGGCGACACTGTAAAAAGAACCGGCAGAATAATTGAGGTTCCGGTTGGGGAGTCTTTAATTGGTCGGGTTGTAAATTCATTGGGCCAGCCTATTGATGGCAAAGGCTTAATTAAATCCCAGAAAACCCGGCCGGTAGAGGTTATCGCCCCTGGGGTAATGACCCGACAACCGGTAAATACACCGCTACAGACCGGCATCAAAGCCATTGATTCGATGACCCCGATTGGACGCGGACAGCGAGAGCTGATCATTGGCGACCGAGGCGTGGGTAAAACAGCTATTTGTATTGATACAATAATCAATCAAAAGGATCAAAATGTGATTTGTATTTACGTCGCCATCGGACAGAAATCTTCAACTGTTGCCAGAGTGATTCACACCTTGGAAGAATATGGCGCCATGGAGTATTCAATTGTGGTTGCAGCAAATGCCAGTGAGTCGCCGCCGATAAAGTATTTAGCTCCTTATGCGGGCTGTGCGATAGGCGAGGAGTTCATGTGGCAGGGTAAAGACGTTCTGATAATTTACGATGACCTGACCAAACATGCTACTGCTTATCGAGCGATGTCGCTGTTGTTGCGTCGTCCTCCCGGGCGGGAAGCTTATCCGGGTGACGTCTTTTATTTGCACTCACGATTGCTGGAAAGAGCGGCCCGTTTAAATGATAATTTGGGCGGAGGTTCTCTAACGGCTTTGCCGATTATTGAGACTCAGGCCAATGATGTTTCAGCGTATATCCCGACCAATGTAATCTCTATTACAGATGGACAAATATATTTAGAATCGGATCTGTTTTATGCCGGGGTTAGGCCAGCTGTAAATGTTGGATTATCTGTCTCTCGAGTCGGAGGAGCAGCCCAGGTTAATTCGATGCGTAAAATCTCGGGGCGGCTGCGTTTGGATTTAGCTCAGTTTAGAGAGTTGCAGGCTTTCGCTCAATTTGGCGCTGACTTAGATGACAGTACTCTGGCCCGGATCACACGCGGTTCCCGCTTGACTGAGTTGTTAAAGCAACCAGAGAATGCACCCCTTCCTGTCGGTCACCAGGTATTGCAGATATACGCAGGAACTCAAGGATATTTTGATAAGTTTCCGGCAGCAGAGGTTGTAAATATAGCTAATGAGCTAATCAAGTTTGTCGACCAGCAGCAACCAGAGTTATTTGAACGGCTGGCTACAGAAAAGAAATTTTCTCAGGAAAGCCGCGATATGATGGATAAACAGATTGCTGCTTTTGTTAAGCAATATGTCGGCTAAGAGGCGGTGGAGCAATAATGGCCAATCTTAAGGACATCAAGCGACGGATCAAGAGTGTTAAGAATACTCAACAGATTACTCGGGCGATGAAGATGGTGGCTGCAGCAAAACTGCGTCGAGCCCAGACAGTGCTACTGCAGGCCCGTCCATATGCCGATAAAATTATTGAGATGTTAGCCAGAGTTGGAGAGGTTACTGACTTGAACCAGCATCAGTTGCTGACCGACCGTGACGGGAAGCGAATCCTGTACATTGTTATCGCCGCTGACCGGGGGTTGTGTGGCAGCTATAATGCTCAGGTCAACCGTTTTGCCAGTGAGCTTATCAAAAAAAATCCGGAGGCCAGTGTCATATCTGTGGGCACCAGGGTGCGGGATTATTTTGCTAAGCGCAGTTATAATGTTATCGGCGAGTACATTGATGTTGGTGATAATATTGAATATCGTCAGGCTCATGAGATTGCTGAAGCCGTGATAACCTATTTTTTAAATGACGTAGTGGACAGTGTCAAAATAGTTTATACTCACTATAAAAATACCATGAGCAGAAAGAACGCTGTTATAGATTTGCTGCCTGCTGTGCCACCTGAGAAAAGAGAAGGTGTTAAGGTTGAGTATATTTTTGATCCTTCACCTACTGAAGTTTTAAATGAATTGCTGCCTCGTTATATTGCGACCACTTTGTATCGGGCCATGTTAGAAAGTAAGGCCAGTGAGCAGGGGGCAAAGATGGCGGCTATGGATGCTGCTACCAAGAATGCTGAAGACATGATAAAAAAATTAACAATTCAAAAAAACCGAGCCCGCCAGGCGGCGATAACCAGAGAAATTTCTGAGATCGTTGGCGGTGCCGACGCACTGAAGTAAGGAGGGCGCCAAATGAAAAATGGACGTGTTATCCAGGTAATGGGGCCTGTTGTTGACGTTTTATTTGAAGAAGGTCAGTTGCCAAGTATTTATACGGCCTTAAAGGTTAAAATCGCAGGCGAAGGACTTGAGGAACGAGACCTGATCATTGAGGTAATGCAGCATCTGGGAGATAATATTGTACGTGGTGTAGCTATGTCTGCTACAGATGGACTGCAACGCGGCGTTGAGGTGGAGAATACCGGCCAGTCTATTTCTGTTCCAGTAGGTAAAGGTGTATTGGGAAGGATATTTAATGTCGTCGGGGACCCAATTGATGGCAAAGGTGAGGTAGACTGTGAAAAGCGTTCGCCTATTCATCGTGAAGCCCCTTCATTAGAAGAACAGGCCACTGTTACGGAAATGTTTGAGACCGGAATCAAGGTCATTGACCTGTTGTGTCCATATCCTCGCGGAGGAAAGATAGGTTTATTTGGCGGTGCCGGTACTGGAAAAACCATCTTAATCCAGGAGTTAATTCGAGCCATTGCTGCTGAGCATGGCGGATATTCTGTATTCGCCGGTGTTGGTGAGCGCACTCGTGAAGGTAATGACCTGTACCTGGAAATGACTGAGTCCGGAGTTATCAGCAGTACAGCAATGGTCTTTGGTCAAATGAATGAACCACCAGGAGCCCGGATGCGCGTGGGCTTAACTGGCCTGACTTTAGCTGAGTACTTTCGTGATGACTTAGGGCAGGATGTCTTGTTGTTTATCGACAATATTTTTCGTTTTGTGCAGGCCGGATCTGAGGTGTCAGCATTATTGGGCAGAATGCCCAGTGCGGTAGGCTATCAACCGACGCTGGCCTATGATGTCGGGCAATTGCAGGAAAGAATAACTTCGACTAAGAAAGGATCAATTACATCTATTCAGGCAGTTTATGTGCCTGCTGATGACTATACTGATCCAGCTCCGGCAACGACCTTTGCTCATTTGGATGCAACTACCAACCTGGAACGCCGGATTGTAGAGTTGGGAATATATCCAGCCATAGATCCATTGGCTTCGTCTTCAAAAATCCTTGATCCTCGGATTGTCGGGCAGGAACATTACGATGTAGCCCGTGAAGTTCAGGCTGTATTACAGCGTTATAAAGAGCTGCAGGATATCATTGCTATTTTAGGCATGGATGAGCTCAGTGACGAGGATAAAACAATAGTTGCCCGAGCTCGTCGTCTGGAAAGATTTTTGTCCCAGCCATTTTATGTAGCAGAGCAGTTTATTGACATACCTGGGCGTTACGTTCCGATAAAAGATACTGTTCGCAGTTTCCGGGCAATCTTAGATGGACATCATGACGATCTGCCGGAAGAAGCATTTCTTTTCGTGGGGACGATTGAAGAAGCAGTTGAAAAAGCAAAAACACTCCGTAGTTAAGTAGGTGACTTGTTTTGAGTTCAATTAAGCTCGATATTGTTACACCAGAACGCAAGGTTTACAGCCAAGAGGTGCAGATGGTTATTGCCCGAGCAGTGACCGGTCAGTTGGGAATTTTACCCAATCATGCTCCGCTGTTGGCTAATTTGGAGCCTGGCCTGATGCGGGTTAAAATTAATGAATCTGATGAAGAACAGATAGCTATTTCAGGTGGATTTTTAGAGGTAGCTGATAATATAATAACTGTTTTAGCTCGAACCGCTGAACTGCCTGCTGAAATAGATGTTTCACGGGCGCAAAGTGCCAGAAGGCGGGCTGAAGAAAGACTGCAGGAATCACAAGACAAGGTAGATTATGCCCGGGCGAAAGCGGCACTTGACCGAGCTATGGCCCGTTTACAAGCAGTTGGCAGAAAATAAGCAAAAACAATCTCACCCAGCCAATGGGGAGGTTGTTTTTTTAATACCTGTGCTTGGTTAACAGGTTAGGTGACTGATTAAAATGGTTAGAAATCTTGTTGCACCTATTTAAGATAAATTGTGTAGTATATAATGATATTAATGACCCCCATGGTTGTTAAAAAAGAAGTATAAAATCCATTATCAGTTTAAAATAATACTTATAGCAGTATTATTAAGGAGTGCAGTATATGAAAAGACCTAGAGAAAAGCCTTTGCAGGGTGGAGATGACCATAGTAGCTTATTGGAGAAAACAGTTATTCAAGCATGGCAAGGTATCCCAGAGCTTAAAATTGATGAAAAAAGAAGATATTTAGGAACCTTTGCGGAGAGAGTTATGGCTTATTTAGTGGCAGAACAGCTCAAATCTTCTCCAAAAAAGATAGACTCCAGAATATCTTTGGCAATGGATAACGAGCAGGCTTTTGTAATTTTAGTTCGTAGCGATTATGTTAAACACCTGGGACATTACATAGCTTATGCTCGAAAAAAAAATTTAAAATTTAAGGTTGTTTCCAGACCTGATCTTGCCAGCGATATTGTGCTGGTCGTGGCTGCAAAACAAAGTTTTAAAAAATGAATTAACATTATTAAACTAGTTAGCCACTATTTAATTTTGCTTGAAAACAGTTTTTGAATTATCATTATTTTTCACGTAAAATAATCTCCTATTTTATCAATACTAAAGATTAGAAAGACATATGAGCTGATTTAACACAATGGTGTAAGTCAAATTAATATCTTTTTTCGTCAAAATCCTTTCTTTAAACACGATTAAAAAATTGTCATGAAGGAGTAAGTCAGAACGAAGTATAAATGTAACATTGTCTGTCAAAAATTACTAATGTCAACGAATTATTAGTTATTCTCTCTGAAAATTTGAGAAAATATCCACTAATGTTCTTGAATAGTTTATTGCTGATTAGTTACGGCCTAATAATTTTTGGGGGAGTATTTATGTCAAGAAAAATACTGTTTATACTTTGTTTGCTTCTTTTTTCATTGGTTATTATTCCGTTTAGCTATGCGGATTCAGATGATAATGCCATGATATTATCTTTAAAAAATGCCTGGGAAAAAAGTGAATGTGAGACCATGTCGACTAATTTAAGCATCTATGCTAAATTGGATAATGCTTTTATTGAGGTCGAAGAAATGGAAAGCGTTTTAACTGATTTATTTACCTTATTCAATCTGCCAGAGAACCCGATTATTGAGTGGTCTGAATATGAAGGTTACCGTGAAGGAACTGTGGTTCATGAATTGGCTAAAGATGATTTTTTAAGTCTTTCTGTTCAATCATTTTATGGAGAAAGTGATGACGATTCTGAAACGAATGTCATGATAAACATTGATGGTGGCCAGGACATTAATAAACTGTTGGAGTATCAGAGGCTTATTGAGAATAGTTTACAGACTATTTCTGCTACGGGTCAGTTAAACTGCTCAATACTTGGAATGGTGGAGAGCGAGACATCTGAAGAAGTTATCGAAATTATTTCCAAGCTGGTAGAACATATGCAATGCGATATTAAAGATTTTTATGTAGATAATCAAGTAATAAGTCTTTGTGGAAATAGTCCGTTATTAGATGATCAGCCTTATGGATGGTCATTTAATATGCAAATATCTGCAAGAAAGGATGAAAACGGCAAATATTATTTATGGCTTGGTTATCCTGCTATTGCCTCAAGTTATTAGCGAGAAAGAAGGCGATGGAGCATGCAGACAGTAAAAGTATATGGTGGGCATCGCTTACATGGTGAGATAACGGTAAGTGGCTCAAAAAATGCTGGATTGCCAGCCCTGGCGGCCACAATTTTGGCGCCAGGTATCAGTAGATTAGAATCTGTTCCTGATTTAGCCGATGTTCATACAATGATAGAATTGTTGAGGAGCTTGGGCTGTAAGGTTAAAAGAGAAGACAAAGCTATAATTGTAGATGCCCATAATATTACGAGCACTGAGGCTCCCTACAATTTAGTGAGAAGGATGAGAGCTTCCGTTTTAATTATGGGAGCTTTGTTATCCAGAACAGGTCAGGCAAAAGTAGCTATGCCGGGAGGTTGTGCCATTGGAACCAGACCAATTGATCTGCATATCAAAGGTTTTAAAGCTTTAGGGATTGAAATAAGCAATAATTATGGCTGCATTGAGGGTAAGGCTTCCGGGAAAACAGCTGGGGCAACTGTCTATCTGGATTTCCCCAGCGTAGGAGCAACAGAGAACTTAATGATGTTAGCAACCACAACCCCAGGTATAACTGTCATTGAAAATGCAGCCAGAGAGCCTGAAATAGTGGATTTGGCTACTATGCTCAATAGTATGGGAGCCCGCATTAATGGTGCAGGGACGACAACAATCAGAATTATAGGGGTGGATCAGCTTTACCCCACTAATCATAGAATAATACCTGACCGGATTGAAGCAGGCACTTTCATGGTAGCTGCCGCAATAACCAAGGGTAATGTAGTTATTAAAAATACCCTGGAGCACCATCTGTGTCCGATAGTAGCCAAGATCAGTGAAATTGGTGCTAAAATAAAAAATTATGGTGAGGTAATGCAGGTTGTCGGGCCGATGCAAATTCAGTCTACAGATATTCACACCTTGCCCTATCCCGGTTTTCCAACAGACATGCAGGCTCAGATGATGGCCTTACTGACTTTGGGATCAGGGGTTAGCGTGATCTCAGAAACGGTATTTGAAAACAGGTTCAGACATGTCAATGAACTGGGTCGGATGGGTGCTAAAATAAGGACCGATGGCAGCAAAGCAATAGTCAAAGGTGTAGACAGATTGTACGGGGTAAAAGTGCAGGCCAGTGATTTGAGGGCTGGCGCAGCTCTGATTCTGGCAGGTTTAGCTGCTGGCGGCGTAACAGAGGTCAACGGTATTAATCATATTGATCGCGGATATGAAAATTTAGAAGATAAACTGAGAAAAATTGGAGCAAGAGTAGCCCGAACAGGTACTGTAAAAAAACAGGTAATTGGCGAGTAGCCATGTTCTAAGCAGGCTTTCATTACCATATGCTTTAGCATAGCTGGAGAGGATGAGAGCATTGCGTACTGTTATTTTTGCAGTTCTTTTTTTTGTATTGTTATTGATTTTTGTTCCACTGATTATCGGAAGCTTTAAAACCCCGCTTCCCAATAATCTGGATGTAGATATTATGGTAAAGGTTTGGCTTGAAGCTGAATCAAGAGCAGTTAATATGAGGTTAGGAGACTATTTAGTAGGGGTCGTTGCCGCAGAAATGCCGGCCAGTTTTAACCATGAGGCCTTAAGAGCTCAGGCGGTGGCTGCTCGGACATATGCTTATCGCCGACTTAAATTATATGGAGGCTCCGGCTGTCAAAAAAATAATGCAGATGTCTGTTCCAGTTTCCGCTGTTGTCAGGCATTTTATACTAAAGAGGAGCTCAAAAAAAGATGGGGCAGCAAATATAACGAGTACTATTATAAAATTGCTAAAGCAGTTTCCAGTACTGCCGGTTGGATAATTGTTCATAATAATTTGCCAATTGACCCCCTGTTTCATTCTACCTGTGGCGGACATACCGAGAATTCAGGCGAGGTATGGCAAAAAGATTTACCGTATTTGCAGGGTGTAGAATGCGAATATTGCCAGAATTCACCTAAATACTACCAGACTAAACAATTTACCGTTAGTCAGGCTGCGGCACTGGTAGCTGCAGACCAAAGCATGGTTCTGCCGGTGGCTAATTTAAAGGCAACTTTACCTAGAATGTCTGTCAATAAACGAACGGCTACCAATCGAGTAGCTGAGCTCAAAATTGGCAGTATAGTTTACAAAGGAGTTAATTTGCGTTCAGTTTTGGGTTTAAACTCAACCTGGTTTACTTGGAAATTAGATGGTGATAAAATTATATTTACTACCAGAGGATATGGGCATGGTGTGGGAATGTGTCAATATGGGGCCAATGGCCTGGCTCAAAACGGCTACAAATGTCAGGATATTCTCAAATATTATTACCAGGGTGTTGAAATTAAAAAAATAAGTGCGCCTAAATAATTTGCTTTTAAACTAAAATAAGATAAAATATAGTCGGAGTTTAATAAAAAATATATAAAAAGAGTTAGTATCGGGGTGAGCGCAATGAGAAATTTTGCCGATGTGCTGTACCAACGACGTTTAGAAGCAGACAGCAATATAATTTTAAGAATGGGCTGTGACTTTGGCAAGTTGCCATCCTGGCTTCAGAAAAGTAAACTGAGTGAATTCGGGCGGAACTGGGCTGCAGTATCTGAAGCATTAGCTGTCTATGAGAAATATCTGATAGAGACAATTTCCCCTTTTATTTCCGGAATAATGCCCAGGCTTTCTTTATATTTGCAATATGGTGCCTATGGCTTAAGGGCTTTGGAATGTACAATAGTACAAGCCCTTAAACACGAATTGCCAGTGATTATAGATGCCAGATTTGCAGAATTTAATATTGGACAAATACCTCTGGCTGGTAACAGTGTGGTTGGCCGAGTTTCTGGATGGGATGGAATGCAGCCCTCAAACCTCCATGCTCATGCAGTCAGTATCATACCCTACTATGGAGAAGCGATGATTAGGGCCTATATAGAGCTATGCTCTAAAATGCGGCGAGGGCTGGTTATCGTAGTTAACAATGATACCGATTGGGAAACATTAAGCGGTATGTCAGAGAAACTGGTAGGTAAAGATGTACTGGGAAGTGGTTTGTGTGTTTTGCTTGAAAACGAATATCTTAATTACCTGGAAATGCTGCATGGCAAAAACTTAACTGCATTTATCAAGTTTTCCCAGATATTTGACATAGTAGAGATCCAACAGTTTTGGGAGTCGCAAGCAGATGAGATTAAAAATAAAACCTTTATCTGTTTAGACAATGAGATCAATGCTGGGGTTAATCAGGTGGCCAGTGAATCAATTGGTAAAGATGAAGAAGCGGTCAGATCTCACTTTTCGGGATGCAGTGAAAAAGCTGAATTTTATCAAAAACTATTCAAAATCTAATAAATTCAGGTATAAATCCTCCCTTATTGTCAACAATGTTGGTAAGGGGGGATTTGATGTCTTTCTTAAAAAAAGTATTTGAAAAAATTAAAATAACTGTTTGGCCAAAAATAAAAGTATTCGGTAAAAAGTTAATTTTGCCGCTGTCTTTTTTTCTGGTAATAGCAATTATCAGTGGGGGTTTAATTTGGTGGAGATTTTCATCCTTAAAAAATGATTTTATTGCTTTGCCGCCAATTGAAGAGCCACCCTCAAACTCAATTGTGGATGATCAGATCAAAGATATTTCTCAAAACCAAACCCAGAATCCTCAGATTACTGACCAGGATATAACCAGTGAAGTCAGTATCTCAGACGAACCGGATGTAACAGCCGTCATTCTTCCTGAGCCGATTTGGGAATGGCCAATAAAAGGTCAGATTATTAAAAATTATGGGGTAGTTTATTGGCCAACACTTGATGACTGGCGAATGCACGACGGTTTAGATATTGCAGTTGGAGAAGATGATACCATCGGGGCGGCCGCTGCCGGACGGGTAAAGAGTATCAGAAGGGATCAGCAATGGGGTAATATCATCATTCTGGAGCATGGCGATAATTATCAAACTGTTTACAAGGGAGAAGGCAGTGTTCTGGTTTCAGTCGGGGCTGAGGTGCAGTCGTTGGAACCGATTATGAATATCACAGAATCAAGCTTGATAGAAAGAGGAATCCCCAGACATCTTCATTTTTCGATATTGCATCTGGGAGAGAGCGTTAATCCTGCAGAGATTATGCCGTCCTTCTCTTAAGTGAGTTTAGCAATCAATTGTATTAATTGAGCTTAACCCGAATAAACTAGTACAGGCGTTTATTCGGGTGCTACTTTTTTTGGGTATTTATCAGGGAGCAACTCATTAAGCAAATAGTTAAATTGGAAAATATTGTTTAATAGGGAGGGTATAAGCAGTCAGAATCACGGGCTGCTAAAAATATATTTAACTTTGTTTTAGCTATAGTTTGTCAGGGCAGTCTATTTACCGGTTACTATACATATATTTTAGTAAATGTACAGTCACGGGGAGGTCTGCCAATGAACAAACGCATCTATCGGCGGGCATTAGATATAGGTAAATATATAGTTCGCACTAGAGCAACTGTGCGTAAGGCCGCCAGGGTATTTGGGGTTAGCAAAAGTACAGTACATAAAGATGTAACTGAAAGATTAAAAAAGATTAACAGTGGATTATATGATGAAGTACGGTCAGTCTTACAATATAATAAGTCTATGAGGCATTTGCGAGGCGGAGCTGCAACTAGAAGAAAATATGCTCGAGGCAGAAAAAAATAAAAAATATTTAAACGGTTCTCATTAATATTGTCGTATCACCTCAAAATAAGGTACAATAGGGGGGTAGGATAATGGAGGTGGGACGTTTGTTTTTTGAGCCAAAAGATATCGGCATAGATTTGGGAACGGCAAGTGTTTTAGTTTTTGTCCGTGGTAAAGGTATTGTGCTTCATGAGCCATCTGTAGTGGCTATTAATAAAGAGACTAAAGAAGTATTGGCTATAGGTGATGAAGCACAGCGTATGATTGGGCGTACCCCTGGTCATATAGTTGCAATCCGCCCCTTAAAAGAGGGTGTTATTGCAGACTTCGATACCACAGCTAAAATGCTAACCCATTTTATGCATAAAGTTGGGGCCAAAGGTTTGTTTTCTCGCCCCCGGATAATGGTATGCGCTCCAAGTGGAACAACTACAGTGGAGCGAAGGGCTGTAAAGGAAGCAGCAGCAGTTGCTGGTGCTAAATTTGTTAGAACTATTGAAGAACCCCTGGCAGCTGCTCTTGGGGCAGGGGTTAATATTACAGAGCCCACAGGTAATATGGTAGTAGATATTGGTGGTGGAACCACTGATGTTGCTATTATTAGTCTGGGGGGGATTGTCATCAGTGAGTCACTGCGGGTTGGTGGCGACAGATTTGACGAAGCTATTATCAGATATGTTAAAAAGGAATTTAATCTGGCAATCGGGGAACGAACTGCTGAAGAGATTAAGATTAGAGTAGGTACTGTTTATCCTGGCGGCAGAGATGAAGCTATGGAGGCTCGGGGTCGACACCTGGTGACCGGCTTGCCGTATACTATAACTATTACCTCTCAGCATGTTTATGAAGCCTTAAAGGACCCTGTTGATTCCTTATTATCGCTGGTAAGAAGATTATTAGATGTTTGCCCGCCCGAGCTGGCCTCAGATATAATTGACCGCGGTATCCTGTTAACTGGAGGAGGAGCCTTGCTGCACGGCCTGGACAGGCTGATGGCAGAACATACTATGGTGCCTACCCATATCGCTGAAGATTGCGTCTCAGTGGTTGCCAGAGGAACAGGTAAAGCTTTGGAGTCTTTAGACATTTTAGGGGACAGCATTGACTAACCAGTGCATTCTTTAAAGATAGCTATATAGCTGAGAAAAAACTGTGTTGCTTGCTCAACGCAGTTTTTTAGTTTAGTTGGGCAATTGTTTTTTGGAAATAGCTGAACGATTGCTTGAACAATAGCTTGAACGATAGCTGAACGATTGATTTTCATGGGGCTGATGAGTCGCGGGTTGTCGAGAAAAAGAAATAATCTAAATTATGTCAATATCAGTATTTACAAATATAGGGAACAGTTTCCAGGCCGTCCCGTGTGGGTATAAAGGGAGATTATGTTGGTGTGTCGGATAAATCTGTAAACCACGTTCCGCAAGCCCTGTCTGGCAGAACTTGCTAGCTAAACAAGGAAAGATACTCTGTGGTTAAGCCCGGCAATGCTGGACTAGGATAAGCGTTGATGACGGGACAGGTCGTTCGGGTTATAGCTGCTACCACTCTACGGTATTATTTTATTATTCTGTGTTTTCAAGATCTGTCCCATTTTTGGAGGCATAATGATACTTTTTTATTCCGTGGTTTTTAAGGTAAGTTGTTGGCCGCATGAAACACTTATTAAGGAGCTACGTCTTCGTTAAGCCATATTCCAAGTCAATATTGTTATTGGCCTCCATAAATACAACTGCCAAACAATCGCCAACCTATTGCCGACCGGCTTCCTAGTGGGTTTGCTTTATGAACGTGGTGGGTTTTGCAATAGCTGAAGTCTAATATCCTTTATTAAAAAAGCTAATAAACGACGCAAAGTTTGGCATAACGTGGCTCACAGAATTATACCCAGCTCAAGGAATAGAAGAAATTTTCTGCAAAGATAATACGAGTAGTATATCTTTGAGAAAATTTCTTTGAATGACAAAGTGTTTTGGAACAAAAGCACTTACCTTGAAAAAACAAAGTATAATCGCAGTAGATGGGTATGATTGTGGGAGCAACCGTGGAAAGAAGCACCTAAACGACGAAAAGTAGGGCCTAATGAGGCTCACAAAATTGAGGCTAGATCAAGGAATAGCAAAAAAATTTTACAACATAATACGAGGCCAGTATATGTTTTCAAATTTTTTTGCGTATGACGCAGAGATAGCCCAAATTTGGGAGCACAGTGGAAAAGAAGCAATAACTAAAAATAAGAGTTAATCACCGGCATCAGCAACCCCAACAGGGCACCTAGCAGGAGTCCAAAACGGGTAATTGTTTTCAATTGATTATTCATTACGCTCAATACTACCTGCTCTACCTGCAACAGCTCCAGGCGGTTGATTTGCTTTTCAACCATGCCTTTAATATTTAAGACCTCTAAGAATCCTTTCCCGTGTTTATCAACGAACCTGGTGACAACAGAGATAAATATTTCTGTCGCTGAATAAACCTGTTCCTGACCTACTCTGCTGGTCACAGAGGCAATGGGGGCAGCGAGAATCAGGTCCAGAAGCGGTTTCAAAATTACTGTTACATTTTCTAAATCACTCAAATAAAGCTCAAGTGAGTTTAATATTTCCTGACCAACCATTTTTGAAACATCAATATTCAGTTTATCTGCAATCTCACCGATGGAAAGTTGCCGATGGCTTTCTGCAATATCGATTATTCTGCGATATAGCTGAGGATAAACTGATTCTGTTAACTCCTTAACAATGTTAGGCAGGTCGGTTTGAACACTGTCTGATAAGACCGTGGTAATTTCTTTATTGTAAAAAGAGATTAAAATATCATCGAGCTTGTCCTGAACAAAAACCAGGGCTTGAGGCTTTAACAGGCCTTCTTTGAATTTATCACATACCATTTTACTCAAGGTAGCTGGAGGTAATATCCCGCCCAGGATACTCCCTAAAAAGTTGCCCGAAAGCAGATCTGTAATATATTGCTCAAGCAGCTGTCGAATATCTTCTTTATCAAATTGCTCAGAAAGCCAGCCCAGTATTTGCGGGGTGTTGAAGAGCAAAGTGTTTTTGAGGAAACCTTTTACCTCTGAGGGTAATAGATCATTGACAATCATGGCCTGCTCTGAGGCTGTATTGATTTTCTCATTGAGATAGTTGGTCAGTAGAACCACAATTTTAGGTTGCAGGGCTGCTATCTGTTCCGGATCAGCATATTGCAAAAGGCCGGCAATATTAATAGTGCTGATTGATTTGGTAATTGGGTCCAGGGTATTGATTAAGTATTCTTTGAATGCCTTCTGATTAATTTTCTCGTGTAATCCCTGGGACAGGGTGGTGGCAATCTTGTCGGGATCTATATTCAAACTGGTCAGGAGTTCGCCAATTGTGCAGTCGCTTTTTTGGAGTTGATTAAGTTGCCTGTTAATAAAAGTGCTGACTTTTTCCTTGATAGCTTCAGTTTGCAGGGTTTCAACTAAGGCCTCACTTGTAAACAAGTACTCATTCACAGTGTCACCAATACTCGTCCCCAGGGCCTGGCGCTGCTTAGGTATTACCCCTGGGGTAAAAGGTAATTTAACCCCTAAAAATCGTTTTTCAGTCAAAGGTCTAAACAGCATTTTAATAGCAACCCAGTTGGTGCTGTAGCCAATTATCCCGCCCACTGTGGCACTGGCTAATAGCGGCAAAAACTCTATCATGTTGTTTCCTCCTATATCCATCCAAGAATACTTAATGATTATATCATTTAAAAAAAATAAAGGCATTGATTAAAGTATCAAAGCCTGTGTTCTCCATCAAGTATTATCAGCGGTGACAGATAAAAAAGGTGACCTGGTTGTCAGAGAAATTATTTGATCAGTAAGCCTATATCTCTAAACATCTGCTGGTAAACTTTTTGAATTCTTTCAGCAGATTGCTCTCAACATTGCAGTTTTCCAACTGGTGTTTAAAATCTAACACCTGCATTTGAAATTTCCGCAAAAGATCTTGAAGGTGGCAGTATTTATTGAGTAGTGTGTAGTAATCCTGCTGTGTGTTTCCGGCATCAGGCAGCATTTCCAGAACCGGGTCGTTCGTTTCAACCGGGTCTTTGGCAATAACATTAATATCTACACCAATAGTTGAGAAGCTCAGTCGCCCATTTTCATCAATACTTTCAACCTTAGCCTTGATTCGTTGGCCAGGTTTAAACATGGTGTTGAGATCGTCTATGTAATCATTGCTGATCTTCGAAATATGCAATAAGCCCCTTAATTCATTGTCCAGCCTGATAAATACCCCAAAAGGTGCAATATTCTCAATTGTTCCCTCAATTATGGATCCCTCACGAGGGATTCCCAGGCTATCGTTGTTGCCGGCACTTTTAGTGTTTGAAGAATCGTAGCGTTGGGGTAGGGCGCCCAGGGTTTGACGATAACTGAAGTCATTGTCTGGCTCTTTCTCAATTATTTCAGCGAGCTCCGCTTCTCTTGGTTTTATCTCTGTGTAGTAATGTTGAGCTATAGTTTGTGGTTTGCGGCCAAATTCTTCAGAGATTTGATCAAATAGCCTGGTAAGCGGAATTTTTCTGCGCTTGGCCTCTTTACAAAGGGTGTAGAGATAAATATCATCATCTAATGTCCAATTGTGGTAGGCGCGTTTGTTTGGATCTGAAATCATAGTATACCTCCTGTTAAGTATCAACAAAATTAAAAATAAAAAATTATATCTTCATTAATAATTTTTAGCAACTAAAATTTAATTTATACTTTTATATTATAAATTCCTCTATCCTGGTATGAGATAAATGTTAATATTATACGAAATTCGACATAATTCCTCATAACAAAACAGTAGTGTAACAAATCAAATAAAAACTTGATTCAGGATGCAGGAATTATCTCGACAGAATACGAAATAATCCGAACATAATAATAAAAATAGCAGTAGAAAGAGGGGTAGGGCATGGAAGATCAAATGTATGGACGTTATTGTGAGATGAGAAAGACAATAGAACGTCTGAGGACAGAGTTAAACAAAAGTCTTACCGAGCATCCGCTCAACAAGGAAAGAATCATTGCCAGAAGTAAACTACTGGATAAAATGATCATGAAGTGTATGGAGTGTGATATCACTGAATGCCCTTATTGCCATATTGAATCCATGGCTGGGAATTGAAGGGATTGTGACAAGTTAAAAACACTTATAACAGTAAATAATTAGCCTACTGTGGCATGCTAAGTTGCATATGACCGGGTTTTTATGTATAATAATAGAGCCGGCAACTAGTGTAAAACACAGTATGCTATTTTTTCTCTAATCCAAATAAGCATTTATAACTGAATAAGGTTTTACGCTAATCTAAAAGAGATGCATCTCTTTTACAAACGTTACAAACACTTTCGAAGTTTATTAAATGGACAAGCGCAAGCTGTAAGTTTAATTATCTTTAATTCAAAGGAAGTTTTTGTAGCTTTTTTTCTGGTCTTTGCCAAAGAAATGTTAGTAAAAACTTAGGAGGTGGCTCTAACAATGAAGTCTGGAATTGTGTTCCAATTTATTTCTCTTGTTATCGTATCTGGAGCAATAATATTCTACATTCAGAAGGCTCGTGGCGGTTTTGTTCCACAAATTCGCTCAATAGCGGGCTTAGAGGCAGTTGAGGAAGCTGTAGGTCGAGCAACAGAGATGGGCAGAATGATCCATTTTAGTCCTGGTATTGCGGGTCTAAATGGAGTAACTGCGGCTCAAACCTTCGCTGGTCTGGAGACCTTGGGTTTGGTTGCTAAATTAGTAGCTCGTTACGGTGCTAAGCTGTTTGTATCTATTCGACAGCCAATTGTTTTACCATTGGCAGAAGAGGTAGTTCGTCAGGCCTATATGGCTGAGGGAGCTATTGAGGCTTATGATGAAGATTGTGTGCAGTATTTATCTACTGAACAGTTCGCTTATGCTGCGGCGGTAATGGGAATTATCCAGCGTGAAAAAGCAGCAGCCAGTATTCTGTTAGGCGGATTCTGGGCCGAGTCTTTGATGATAGCTGAGGCTGGTTTCCATGCCGGGGCGATTCAAATTGCCGGTTCAGCGAATATCACACAGGTACCGTTCTTTGTGGCAGCCTGCGACTATGTGTTAATCGGTGAAGAATTATATGCCGCTGGTGCTATTGCTTCCGGTAACCCGGTTAAGCTGGGCAGTATTGCTGGTCAGGATATCAGTAAATTGTACGCCATGCTACTCTTGGTTATAGGTGTATTAGCCGCTTCAGCTGGCAGTGATTTCCTATACGATTTAATGATTAAGTAGGAAGGGAGCCAGATAAACAATGAAATCACAAGGATTAATGATAGCATTAACTTTTATATTTGCATTAATAATTATTTTAGATGCATTCTTTGCAGTAGATTTTATTAGTGCAGCATCAACTGAAATTCAAAACTGGGGTACAATCATTGCCTCAATAGCGTTAGCTTTGGCTGCGGTCAACCTGATTAGAGTTCATTCTCGCCGGATCATGTTACGTCGAGGTGAGTGGTTCAACTCTGCGGCATTGCTGTTAATAATGATCGTTCAAACAGCTATTGGTCTGTTTGATACCTCTACTGGAGATATCTATAACTTTGGTTTTAACTACATCATGACCCCGTTGGGAGCAACCATGTACGCATTACTGGCGTTCTGGATTGCTTCAGCAGCTTACCGGGCCTTTACTGCCCGCTCCATTGACTCAGCTATCTTGTTGGTAGCTGCAACGGTAGTAATGTTAGGTAATGCACCGATTGGTGAAACAATCTGGTCTGCTTTCCCTGAAATGAAGACCTGGGTCATGGATGTACCCAACATGGCTGCGCAGCGCGGTATCATGATCGGTAGCGGAATCGGTGCTATAGCTTTGGGTCTGCGTATCCTGATGGGTATTGAGCGCGGTCACCTTGGCGGCGGCGAAGAGTAGAAGGAGGTCGTGACAAGTGAAAGCATTACAAAACGTTGATCGACGTATTATATATTTACTC
>JANQLZ010000090.1 GCA_028280325.1 Bacillota bacterium | reverse complement strand
AACTCTGCAGCCAGTTTCTAAAAAAGGTAAAGTGGCCTGACCTGTACCGATTCCTATTTCCAGCGCCTTTTTATCTCTGTTAAGACTCGAAAAACTAATCACGTCATCAAACAGTTCCTTTGTATATCTTGGACGAAATTTATCATAGTTCGATGCATCTTCATTAAATGTTAACCGCAGCTCCATTCCTATACCCCCCATTACAAAATTCTCTTAAGTACACACTAGCTGACCGCAGATTTTAACTACAGGCACTTTACACGTCAACCATTTGCCAAATGATTCGATTCTCAGAGGTTTTATTGTAAGAGATTAAGTATATCATACGCTAATTAAAAATCCAACATTTAATAACAGAAATCGAGTATACGTAAAATTCAATATTAGTTGGTAAAATGAGGAACCTGCCAGGCTATTTTCACTATTCAATAGTGTTGTAACTAGCAGGTTTTCGCTTTATTGAGGGCTTATAATATATTTATTGACAGCCACTTTTTTGATTATAATAACAAGAATTAAATTTACTGCTTTTTGTCTCCATCCGAATGCACTAGCAAGCTATGCTGTAAAACGTTGGATTAGGAACTATAGTTTAGTTGAAAGTTTTGAAAGATTATGATTCAAAATTTGTCATAATTATTATGGCACCTGGTAAAACCTCTACAGAAAAGAAGCTGATTATGTTAACGGGTCGCACGGCTCACAATACGATAGACAGGCATACTCAATTTGCGTTATGTAAGTTTCTCAACACCTATTTGTCTGTCATTGTGATCTTCTTCATTCTCAATTTCTTTTTGAACTTTAACAAAAGAATTACAAACATTATCTAATAACATATTTAAAATATTAACACCAATTAAACTTTCATATGTAGATTTATGAACTGCCAGAGTAGCGCATATTTGTGTCAAAGAGATAGCAGAGTTCTGACCAGCATCTGCTAACCCGTAGTTAGAAGCCCCAGAAAACAAAACGTGTTGATAGTCATCTATTAACCCGAGATTATACAAACTACCTTTTGCACCAAAATGCACATTATTACAGGCAAGCTTATAATATGGACGGAAATGACTAAGTCCAACTTTATACTCAATACCTTTAAAGCTTCTTTGCTTTTTACTTAACACTGTAGCCGCCCAACCATATGGTTCTAAAAAAACATCACCATATTTTGATTTAAGTTTTGCTACTTCATTTTCTAGTTTATGCACAATTGAAGGATCTAATGGCTCTAACCCTAATTTTTCTTGATTTTTCATATATTCTTTTAATTCAGAATATGATTGCACGTTGTAATAATGTAAATATCTTTGTGATAAATCAATACTATTTTCCTCTATAAAAAAACATAAAACAGATAGTTCATGTAATGTCCTCCACCTAGCAAAAGCAGCATCTGAATACCCACCTTTAAGTAAACAAATAATCTCATCAACTATTCTACAACCTCTGGCATGCGTTCTAATCAGGACTTCATCTTTTGCAGATATCTTATCCTTACCATCAACATACATCTCTTTATATATATTTTTGCCAACCTCTAAAGCAATAACATTCATCATTTTTAGCATTTTAAGTGGTTCAGACCATTTAAGTAGCAAACGTGACTCAAACCCTACTCTCATTAGTCTATCTCTTTCTAGCATTTCTGAGGATTTTTCTAACAAGGACTCATATATTATTAATGACACTTCTGGTAGTGTATCGCTTATTACTTTATCCATATATTTAGCAACTTTTTCATAGCCAAACTCATTTATTAAGCTATTTATTATATCATCAAGCACAGTAAGCTCTCCTTACCTCTTTTTGTATTATTCTTGATAAATATCAATCCAGTTTCTTAGCTAAAAACAACCTCTGAATCTAAGAAACTCAGATACTCAGTACATTATGATACTCCGTTAAATCTACAATCCTCCATACATTATTGTATTTATATTATTTTTTTATAATTTTTATTAGTTCATGTCCAACTATCATAGTCATATTCTGAGTAGAGCTTAATGAATGAGCTCCACTATAGACATCTCACTAGAAAACTAAATAATCTATTAACTATCTAAAAATTTGTAAAGTTCTTTTTGAACATTTAAGTTCCTATATGTTCTTCCTGACTTGTAGTATTTATAGCACATATATCCTGCAATACTATCATCATGTGATGATATTAAAATTTGAGAGCTTCTAAACTCATTTCTTAAAATCTCAGTCAAAGATGAGATATTAATATCATCCATAGATTGACAAGGATCATCTATCATGAATAAATCTAAAGAAGAAGTCCTAATCTTCCTAAATGCTAATATCACAGCAATATTTATTATAGCTTTTTGTCCAGAGCTAAATTTATTTACAATATCATGACCTGAAGCATCTCCATTAGTTGTTAACTTAAACTGAGTAACTTTATCTTTTGAACTTCCAGTAGTACAGAACACCCCTAATCCATTCTGGTGTGTTTGCATTAATTTTCCACTGTATATATATAACGGTATCTCAATATATCTAACTAAGTCATTCATGTAATTATCCTTTGAACTTTTAATACTTTTCAACAATTTTTTAATTTTCCTTGACTGTATATGCATTTCCTTAAGTTCAATATAACTTTCATTATACATGCTCATTTCTTTTGAATAATTCTCAAATTGCTTTTTTGCTAAATACCATTTAAACAGCAATTCCTTCTGTTCAATATTGCTTAGAAGCTTATCATTAGAATTCTTAATCAATATTAACAGATATTTATGATTTTCTTTAAGATTAAGCATTTCACTACCATCTAAAGGTTTTTCTTTTATTTTTTTTAAGTGATCCTTAGACAATATTTCAAGTTTTCTAACCAGTTCGTTTGATATATTGTTTAAACTTAATACATTAAGTTTCAAATCCTTAGTGTAATCTTTAATATTATCATTCAACAAGTAATTCAATCGCTCTTCCAACTTATTAAACCTATTTATTTTTTCATTAATACTTACAAGATAATTATACATTTGTTTCTCTATATTAATTGAACTAATAATACTTTCAATATCCTTTTTCAAATCATAAAATTCTATGTCAATACTCTCCAAAATAAATGTATTATTATCATCTAGTAGTTTACTAATTCCTCTGAATACATCATTGTGTCGCTCAATAGCTTGTACTAATTTCAATTTCTCATTTTTATAATTATGGCCACATAAGGGACACTCTTCATCAAATAGGGCATTAACCAACTTAATATTTGATTTAGCCTGTTCTCGTATGTTTTTTATTTTCATATATATCTTTTGCTTATTACCTGCTAACTCATCAGCATTCATAGCTTTTTTCTTTAAGGCACTAATTCTTCTAATTATCTTATCATCAAAGTGTAAAGTATCCATTTTTTTTGACAGCATTGATTCTTTATCTACTGATATATCGATTAAATGCTGCTTTCTTTTATATTCATTTATGTAGGTTGCTATTTGACCTTTAAAACAACTAAATATTAATACTTTTTTAAGCAACTCAGGCTCGTTAATTATTTTTTTAATACCATTAATCTTATCAGTAGCAACATATATGTCCAACTTATTATAGATTTCTTTTAAAGCTCTTATTCCTTCCAAATAAGTTTCAAAATCTTCTTCAATCTTATAGTCTTCTTTATCCCATATTATGTCCTGATCTTTAAACAAAACTAAATTACAGGGTTTTTCACCAATACTTTTAATTTGGTTCTTATTAATACTATCTTTTAAACTGTTTAGCTTTGTGGTCATCTTCTTTATTTCATTATTTAGTTTTTCATCTTCATGATAAAATTTAGAAAAATACTCTTCATAATTGTTATCTATAAATTGATTAATAAAGCTAACCCTATCACTATTACTTTTGAAAAGAAAACTTAAACTTTGCTCTTGTTTCAGATAATTAGTTGCAAGCCATTCATTAAGATTTTTTTCATTTAATATCCTTGCAAGTTCATTTGTGGTTGTACTCTTAATCTCTTTGTTTCTTCGTTTTTGCTTAAATACATCATAATCAAAGCTTCTGTTTAATATAAATAACTCAAAGTTTTTAAACTCTCCCATACACTCTTTCTCATCGCAAGGCTTAACACACTCATTATATCTAATTATAGAAATACATTGATTTGAAAGTTTGTTGACAACATCAAGCACTAATAAAGATTCCTTGTTAAGTTCATTGATAGAAATATGTTCTGTATACTTCTTTGTTGTATCTTTAAACCTAAATATTTCAATTCTTCCGTTCAGTACAAACTCAATTGCTTGGAATATCGACGTTTTACCATAACCATTATACCCGGAAAGCATCATAAATTGTATATTATCTCCATATTCATTGGTAAATGGTATTCTCTGTGGCGGGTATTTACATTTAAAAAGCTTAAAATTGCTAATAAACATATCTCTTATATAAAATTGATTTCCCTTCAATTATAATTTCACCTCTTCCATTAATTTGTTAATATATTTCATATCATTTTTATTTAATTCTATAAGTTTAATACTTTTATCTATCGTAGAGTTATTTATTACTTCATCAAATAAACCTTCACTCAGTTTATTCACAGAAGATTCTATATACTCAACCAGTGTTTTATTTAAAGTTTTAATTTCAGCCAGTGTTAAAAATGCTAATTTTATATACAGACGTGATAACAAAGCATAACCTAAATTACTTTTTTTGAATTTATCAAACTGCTTATAATCTACAAGAATTTTATCCATATTATTAGATGAGTAATTACTTTTTAACAATTGCTTAAGTGATAATAATTCTTCTTCTGTATACCATAGTAAATACTTTTTATAATATAGGTTATTTTCCTCAATCATAAATATTATATTAAGATCAGATTCTTTAAGTCTATCATTTACTTTTAATACTATCACTATATATAAATTTGACTTATTAGCTTTAGATAAAACATTTTTTGTATTAAAAACATTTAAGCTAAATGACACCAATTCATCATGTAAATTAACAGACAAATCATCAATAAATACAATTATATAGGTATCTGACTTTTCATTTATGTAAGTTACTGTATAAAAATTATCCCAATTAACATCAAACTTATTAAATGCATTATTTTTAAATATAGTATCCAAGATTATCTCCATATTTTACAACTCCTCTAAATATTCTTTACACTTAAATGTTATTGGCAGAACTTCCATAAAAGTTGGGGGTTTGTCATCAGCAAATTCTGTATTTTTGACTATCTTTGCATGTTCTGGATCGATTAAATCAGAAAAGTATTTCGTTAAGATATAACTATATTCATTATAAACGTCTAGATGCTCATTCATATTTTTAATTAAACATGCTATATTATAGTCATCATTATCTAATATATTTTGAGAAACAAAGAGTTTCCTATTATTTTTAGATATTTCAACGAAATTATCTTTTTCAATACAGTTAATACCTTCTTTATATTTTGTTATTATTTCAGCCAAATGAATATTTTTCCCACTTGACAGTTTATTTCTTAAAGAAACACTTATTTGGTCTGGTTTTACCTTAGGGTACTCTAGATTGCAGTGATCAATTAACTTGCAAAAATCTAAATTCAAGAAGTTAGTTACTTCGCATTTTATACAGTTATTGGAATCACATTGCTTACAATAATCAATAATTATCTTATTCATTTCTTTGAAAGCCTCATGGACTTGATCTTTATAAAGAGCTAAAATTTTGTCAGAACTTAAGAATATGTCTTGTATATCCTGAAATATAATAGTAAATAGCTCAGATTTTTTATTCCTTATTTTCATTAATTCTTCATGCAATCGATCATATATTAATATAAATATATCTTCACTCTGCATGATGTCATTCTTTCTTATGTGATCATTTATAGCTAGCTTATTTATGATATTTGTAGCTCTAGATTTAACCGAATTCAATTCGATTTTTTCAAATTTTACTTGATTATTGAACTTATAATAATCCTCATCAGTTTTTTTTAAACTTTCGAATAGTTTATTAAAATGGTTATCAATAAATTTTTTGCAATCTTCAACCCTGAGATTTGAAAATTGCACAGAATCATTCTCTAAAACTCTTCTTATAAAGCCTCTCACTTTTTTTAGCTTTGAACTACCATTCAATAGTTTAAGATGTTCTTTCCAAAAACTTATGTTACAACTTTGTTCTTTCAGTAGGTCTAACTCTCTTATTATTTCACCATTAATATAGGTATCGAATATTTCATTAAACCTTTCTTTAGAAATTGATTCGAGACCAGTATTAGTTACACCATCATATACAATAAACCATTCACATAAGTTATCCTCAATAAGCTTAAACTGAAATATAAAATTCTTAATAACATCTTGATAAGTGCTTTTATTAAGAGTTTTTTTAACTTGGTAAATCTGCTTCACTATTTTATCTTCAAATATTGCAAAATCTTCCATCCACTCTATTTTTAAATGTATGGAATTCAAGTTTTCATGTTCTTCTTGAAACTTCTGTAATATATAGTTTAAGTATTTATATGCTGCAACTTCTCCCTGATAGTTATACCCTTGCCAGCTAGGAATTGCATTCCTATTTTCATTATATAATGCTTCAAAGTACACATCTTCAACCTCCAAATACTACATGCAAAATAGATCAAATATATATTCTATAAATACAAATAACTTCCTTTTTGCTTTATTGAATTATTTCAGTAAAATAGCAAAAAAAAGAAATATCTTTAGCGTTCTTTATAAATCGTATTATAGTATAAGCTAACTCAGCCACTTAATCTCCAACCTCAAACACCCTAATAGTAAAACTGAACAGGTTTTACATGGCCTCATAACCCTCGTAAAACTCACTTAATTATCATAAGAAAAACACGTTTATTATCATCTATTATAGCTTTATAAACTCAAGGTATGCATAGTATATTGCTCCATTCATCAAAAATATCGTTAACTATCATCTGGTATTTTATTAATCTTGTCTAGATTTAATTTCATTGCCTCAGTTCTTATTTATAGTCTTGAGACTTGTAAATTGACCATCTACCATTCATGGGAACCTAAACTCTAAATGAGCTATTTGCTCACCATTGCTATTGTTTTTTTCAATTATAAGAAACACCTTACAGTGTGAAGTATGCTTACGAACATTAAAAAAACGAGTAATCATTCGATTACTCGTTTTTTTGGTCGGGATGACAGGATTTGAACCTACGACCTTTTGACCCCCAGTCAAACGCGCTACCAAGCTGCGCCACATCCCGTTATTAGTGTATAGGTATGATAACATAGATAGTTGGCAATTTCAATAGTTGAATGGCGGCTGTAATAATAGGGGTGACCCGGCCTTCTTTACGATTGCTGAACAATGGCTGGAACAATAGTTTAACGATTGCTGGAACGATTGTTTTGGGTCGATCTTGTCTCCAAAAGACCACCATCACCAATGTTTTATATATAGGTTATAGGTGTTATCTAATAGGAGTTGTAAGTAAATCTATTTCGCAAGCCCTGACCAGCAGGACCTGCTGATTCTTTGTCAACATACGATTGTGCCAATTCTTTGACGGGACAGGTCATTCGAGTTATAGCTACCACCACTCCCAGGCTGAATTATATTTTACGTGCTTTTATGCTTTAAACTCTTAAGTCAAGATCTGTCCCCTCCCGGGAGACATAATGGCACTTTTATCGGGTGGTTTTTAAGGTGAATTACTGATTGGACATTTGCTAAGGAGTTACGTCTGAGTTATACCATATTCCAAGTTAAACTGCTATTTTGCACCCACTAATACAATTGCCCACCAACTGCCAACCTACCGCCAGCCTATTGCCAACCAATTGTTAAATATATGACGAAACGCATCGCATAACGAGGCTTACAGAATTGATGCTAGATCAAGGAATAGAGTAAATCTGCTATAAAGATAATACGATTGAGTATATCTTTTAGCAGATTTTGCTCGTATGACGAAGCAGATGGGTTTAATTATGGAAGCACAGTAAGTTCGAAGCCTCCCACTAGGAGTTATCAAGTTCGATGAGTATCATATCAACCCCAAACTTCTTAATCGCTGTCCACGGAACGATAAAGGTGGTCGGCTCTCTCAGGCCCAGGGTTGAGCCGCGGGAGATCTCCAGGGCAATTACTTTGCCGGTATGCTGGTTAAAAGAGACATCCATTTCACCCAGGATGCCAATTCTGGATCCGTCATTCAGGTTAATTATTTCTTTGTTTTTCATTTCGCTTAACCGCATTTATTTCACCTCACAGTCTAGATAAGGGGATAAAAGCTCTCGCAGAGGTACTACCTGATAGCCTTCTTCCTGCAGCCATTCCAGTATTGTGGGCAGGGCCTCTAAGGTTACTTCTTTGGGATGCATTAGAATTATCCCGCCATTAGTAATATTCTTTTTGATTTTGTTTACTATGGTTTGCGGAGGTGGCTCCCGCCAGTCGACCGTGTCCAGTCCTTCTGTCCACAGTACAGTTCGATATCCCCGTGCTGAAGCAGCATTAAGCAGCCTGTCGTTAATAATTCCTGAAGGCGGACTATAATATACCATTTTTGTATCTACAGACTTTGCCAGGGCCTTTTCGGTCTTCTCCAGGTCTATTGCAAATTGCTCTTCGGTCATCTGATGGTAGTTGTAGACCGACCCATGGTGGTGATAGCCATGGGAGGATATCTCATGACCGTCATAGGCTATTTTAGCTATAATATCGCCGTGTAAATCCATAATCCGACCGGTGACACAAAAGGTGGTATTGACATTATAGCTTTTCAGCACCTGCAAAAAGCTTTCCAGCGGCTCGGGTATTCCCCAGTCGACATTAATTAAAAGGGTTACTGATTTTTTTTGGGGATTGCCCTTTCTGACCACTGCCTTTGGATAATTTTTCAGAGTTACAGTAGGCTGGGTGAAAGTTTTAACCAGCTTAAGCTCACTTCCTCTTTCAGCTTTAAAGCAATTGTTGACGGACTGCTCCTGATCTATTGTACAACCGCACAGACCGGGAACAATGGTGTTGTGCTGGGAGTTATAAACAGCATCGGTCGCCTCATACTGATATAGTTTGGAAAGCTCAGCTACAATCTCTTCCAACTGGGGCCGGGTAGTCTTTTCAATATTGACCCCCTCCAGGTAGACCCCCTCTTCTACCCGGTCAAAGAGCAGGCTGGCGCTCTGCCACCAGCTGAAGGTTATAGCGATAACAAATAGGATTAGAATGAAACCGAATAATAGGTATTTATTTTTCATTTCCTGCATCCCTCAATTTTACTATGATATCTATATTTATGTTCAGAACTGATGTTTTATTAACGCAGAGATGCAATGTGAAAATAGAATTCTATTGGCAGGAACGATTTTATTTTAAAATATTAAAGACTGCTCTTAACAGAAAAAATTTCTATTATAGATCAGCCCAATTATTTGTTTATTTTTGCTATGGAGATTACTGCTTTTGCTTCTCCAACAGCAATTGTTTACGGGATAGTTTTATTTTGCCGCTGTCATCAATGTTGATTACCTTAACCTGAATTATATCTCCCATTGAAACGATATCTTCGGTCTTGTTAACCCGCTTAACATCCATTTCAGAGATATGCAGCAGGCCGTCTTTGCCAGGCAACAGCTCTATAAATGCTCCGTACTTTTCAATGCGGTTTACTTTTCCGTCATAGATCTCTCCTACTTCAACATCCTTTGTAATATCACTGATCAATTTAAGGGCGGCCTCTCCAGCCTGACTGCTTTCCGCAGAAACGTAAACAGTACCGTCATCCTGGATATCAATCTGTACACCGGTTTCATCAATAACCTTGTTGATTGTTTTACCTCCACTACCGATCAGGACTTTAATTTTGTCTACCGGAATATTTGTCACAAACATTCTTGGGGCGTACTCAGAGAGTTCACTTCTGGGCTCGCTGATTTCTTCATTCATAACTCCCAAAATATGTAGCCTGCCGATGCGGGCCCGTTCTAAAGCCTCTTCAAACTTAGCAATGCTTAACCCGGTAATTTTAATGTCTACCTGAATAGCGGTAACACCCCGCTCTGTGCCAGCAACTTTAAAGTCCATATCGCCATTAAAATCTTCCAATCCCTGAATGTCTGAAAGAATAACGTGTTTATCATCTTCCTGAACCATTCCCAAAGCTATCCCGGCTACTGGCCTTTTTATCGGCACCCCAGCATCCATCAGTGAGAGTGAACTACCACAGACACTGGCCATGGAACTGGACCCATTGGATTCCAACACCTCGGAAACCACCCTTATTGAGTAAGGGAACTCTTCTTCAGAAGGCAATACCGGAATCAGTGCCTTTTCAGCTAAAGCACCGTGACCAATCTCGCGTCGCTTAGGCCCTCTTAAAGGTCTGGCTTCACCTGTGCTGTAAGGTGGGAAATTATAATGATGCATGTAACGCTTCTTCTCGACAGCACCAATATCATCTAACTTTTGGCTGTCCCCGACAGTACCCAAAGTGGTCACAGATAGTACCTGGGTTTGTCCCCGGGTAAATAATCCGCTGCCATGGGTTCGTGGTAAAAGCTTTATCCGAGTACTGATGGAACGTATCTCATCTGTCTGCCGACCGTCAACCCGTAAGCCTTCATTGACAATCATTGATCTGATCAAACTCTTGATCAGCTTATCCAACTGTTTAGAAATCTGCTTTTCCATCTCTGGAAACTCTTCAGTCAGGGCCTCCATAGTTGCCTTTTTTACCTGTTCAACAGCATCCTGCCGCTGATGCTTGTCCGTGTTGCGCAGTGCAGAATCCAGTTTGTCTTTAGCCAACTCAGTGATTCTCGCAGTGAGCTCTGGTAAAAGCTCTGTTATTTCATAATCCTTTTTTGCAACCTTTAGCTCATTAATAATTGTCTCCTGAAACTCGATTACTTTAATAATCTGTTCATGGGCAATTTTTAAGGCCTCAATAATATCCGGCTCACTAACCTCATTGGCATTGGTCTCAACCATTAGAATTGATTCTTTAGTTGCAGCAACAAAAACATGCAGATCACTGGCTTCGTCCTGTTCCACTGTCGGATTGATTATGTAGTCGCCATTTACTCTACCAATGATTACTGCTCCAACTATCTCCTTAAACGGGATGTCTGAAACACCCAAAGCAATGGACGTACCGATCATGCTGACTACCTCTGGAGTATTATCCTTATCTACGGACAGTATTGTGCAGATAATTTGCACGTCATTCCGGTAGTCCTTGGGAAACAGCGGACGAATACTCCTGTCAATAATCCTGGCATTCAAAATAGCCTGATCACTGGGTCGCCCCTCACGCCTTAACCAACCACCAGGTATTTTGCCGATAGCATAGAGGCGCTCTTCCAAATCAACAGTCAAAGGGAAAAAGTCAATACCTTCACGTGGCTCCTTAGATGAAGTAGCTGTTACTAAAACCACTGTATCATCGAATCGTACTAAAGCAGCCCCGTTGGCCTGCTTGGCAACATCGCCAATCTCCACGCTCAATCTTCTACCACTTAGATTTGTTTCAAACTCTTTTCTCATCTTATCCCTCCTAATACACATTGTACCCTTTTTGTTTATTGTATGCAAAAAGCGGGGAATTCCCCGCTTTCATTATTATCGACGTAAACCAAGTCTTTTAATCAAACTGCGATAACGTTCAACATCTTTTTTGCGAAGATAGTTAAGCAAACGACGACGCTGACCGATCATCTTGTACATGCCTCTACGTGAGTGGATGTCTTTGTGGTGTTCACGTAAATGCTCTGTTAATTCAGCAATCTGTGTCGACAAAATTGCTACTTGCACCTCAGGAGATCCAGTATCGCTTTCATGAATACGATACTCATCAATAATCTGCTGTTTACGTTCTTGTGACAATGCCATGATAAATCCTCCTTGTTATTTTCAGCCGGAAACCACGCTATCGTCGGAGTAATCGAATAGCCTAGATTCAGGTCACAAAATGTATTTTACCACTAAGATTCCTATTTGTAAACTAGCCCAACGGATTCAACTGCTGTATTTTTTTTATATCAGTTTTTATTTGCTCTATAAGCATTTCCTTATCGTCAAACTTAATCAATTCACGCAAAAAATATCTCAGCTGCAGACTGATCTCTTCCCCGTAAATTTCCTCCCCGCTATAGTCCAAAATATAGATTTCAATGGTTCTCTGATTATTGTTGAACGAAGGGTTATTGCCAATGCTCACCGCCGCGTTATATACATTATTGACTACACCGGCATATACCCCGTCAGCAGGAATAAACTTACTCTTGTTCACAATTAGATTTGCTGTTGGAAATCCCATTTTTCTTCCTCTTTTTTTGCCGTGAGCAACCCGGCCAAACAGTTGATAGGGTTGGCCCAGGGCTTTATTGGCCAACTCCACCTTTCCCAGCTGTAGCTGTTTCCTGATATACGTACTACTAATAGTATTCCCGGTATCTTCTAAATAAACCGCTGGTATTACTCGCAATTCAAATCCGTACAAAACTGACAACTCACTCAATTTCTCCACTGTTCCTGCAGCATTTTTGCCAAATTTAAAATTAAACCCCACAACAATATTGGCTATATTGCAGTGCCGGTTTACCCGTTCAATAAACTGTTCGGGTTCTAAGCCGGCAACCTGGCTGTTAAAGGGCAGGCACAGCCAGTAATTCAGCGGATATTTTCTAAGCCTCTCCTTCATTTCTTCCAGGGGTGTCAACCGCAGAAAAGTCTCTTTCTTCAAAAACTCCATCGGATGAGGGTCAAAAGTTAACAAGGCTGTTTGGCAAGAGCCCTTGCTGATATTATCTGCAGTTTCTATCAGCTTTTGATGCCCTAAATGCACTCCATCGAAGTTTCCTATTATCAAGGTCAATTGCTGCTTTATTGTTTCCAGCCCTTCCCAAGCTGTGATGATTTTCATATCTGGTACCACCATTTTTTTATCTTCGCTAATTGTAAATTTTATTTTCTATAGTGCACATGTATTATTAAAAATTTTCTCCGCCAGGCTACTTACTTAACAGGGGCAAAATATTTTTAAACAAACAATTATTTATATAAACACTTTAAAGGGATGACATTTGCGGTCTGATATTTTTTTGGCCAATGCCAGCAGGCTATTGTTCTCCCCGATTAATGCTATTTCCTGGTTGGTAATAGGGTCAGTAACCTCAATTATCTTTCCATTCTTAATGTCTTTCAACAGGGAATGATCACAATATATTTTTTGCCAGTTTGCGACAGCACTGATTAGCGGCGCAGGAATCTCCTGTCTCTCTGACATCAGAGAGCTGTTTTGCAGTGTAAAACTGCCGACAGCTGTTCTAATCAAAAAAGACATACACCCACAGGTCCCTGCCCTTTCTGCAATCTGATTGCCCAGTGTTCTGATATATGTGCCGGCAGAACAGCTGATGTCAATAATCAATTTTTTGTTCTGGGGGTTGTACCTTACCAGACTACAGTCATATATTGTTATTTCCCGGCTTTCCCGCTCAACTGTTATTCCTTCTCTGGCCAACTTATACAATGCCTGGCCATTTACTTTTAAGGCTGAAGTCATTGGCGGCACCTGTTCCAGCTTACCGATAAAACTCTGCAATATCTTCTGCCATGCTGATTCTGTCATTTCAGGTACTGCTCTCTGTTCTGTGACCGGGCTGAACAAATCGAGGCTTTCCGTGGTAAATCCCAGGCTTATTTCTGCCCGATATTGTTTTTTCTGTTTTTGCAAGTAAGGTATCAGACGAGTTCCCTTACCCATAGCTAACACAAGTACTCCAACAGCGCCCGGGTCCAGGGTTCCTGCATGTCCAACTTTGCGGATACGATATACTCTCCTGGCCCAGTTGACGACATCATGAGAGCTTATTCCAGCCGGTTTGATAACAGATATAATCCCATCCATTATGTTTTATCAGCTCTTTCAAGGGTACTTAGCTGTTGGTTAACTTTGCTGATATTTTCCAAAAATTCTCCGGTGATTTTACAGCCGGCTGCATTCTTATGGCCGCCACCCCCAAAATATCTGGCGACAGTACTTATGTCCAGGTGAGGCTGACTTCTCAAACTTACTTTAGTCAATCCCTGCTCTGGCTCCAGGTACAGCACAGCTATATCCACACCTTCAATGGAGCGAATATAGTTGACCAGCTCGGGTAATTCTTTGGGCTCTATTTGATGCCTTTGAAGCATGGTGTGGTCAACTTGCATTGTTGCTATATCCTGATAAAACTTCACCGTACTCAGGGCTTCAGAGATTAGGCCCAATGCTTTTTTTGTGGTTTTCTCTAATACTTGCTTATTTAAAAATGAAACATCAAGGCCGTAATCCAACAGCAAAGCCGCCGAGTTAAGTACTTTGGCCGAGGTATTGGCGTACCTGAAACCACCAGTATCGCCGATTACAGCTGCATAAATTGCCTCTGCTATTTCGGCAGTAAAACTTTCTCGCCCTTCATAGCATAAGTCAAAAAGCATTTCCCCGGTTGATGAGGCGTTAAAATCCAGAATGTTTTCATGGCCAAACCGGGTGTTATCCTGATGATGATCAATATTCAGAACTTTCTTCTGCCATATCTCGCAGTTCTCTTCAAAAAATGTACGGCGCTTATTACTGCAGTCGAGTACAATAACAGCCTGAGACTGCTCCTGATAGTTCTGGGTTCCCAAATGTATAACGGGTATCCCCTGCAGTAAAAACCGCAAATTAAGTGGTACTTGGACATCCAAAGCCACCCTTACCTGCTTGCCTTTCATTTTCAAATACCTGTACATGGCTGCAACTGAACCAATTGCATCAGCATCTGGATTAAGGTGTGAGGTCAGGGTAAATGAGCTATATGCATTTAAAAAGCGATGGAAGATGTCGTTACTTTTCATCCTTTTCTACCTTTTTTAACAGCTTATTAATTCGAGCACCGTATTCCATCGAATCATCATACTCAAATATTAATTCCGGAGCACGACGCAAATTAGCCCGGCGGCTCATCTCTTTTCTCAGATAGCCACTGGCCGATTTTAAGGCAGTCAAAGATTCTTTTTTCTGCTCATCTGACCCCAATACACTGATATAAACCTTACACTGGGCCAGATCACGGGTTAGTCGAACATCAGTGACAGAAACAAAACCCAGCCGTGGATCTTTTATTTCGTTTTGGATTAAATGGCTTATTACCAGTTTAATGCGGGCCTGCATTTGGTTTAGACGATATCCAGACATGTTATGCCCCCTTGCTACTGCAGTTCAATATCTACAATAGTTAGCCGAAAGTCATTCTCAAATTGATTTATAACTTTGTCTACAATGTTCTGATTATAGCTCTCACTATTGCTGACTACTGCAAATGTTATCTCTGAAAAATTCCATGTATCAAGCGCTGCAGTTTCGGCGATAGACACATTAAACCTCTTACACCTGTCAATTAAGCTTTGAAGAATCTGTCTTTTATCTTTTAATGACCTGCAGTCGCTCAAGAGCATTTTCATTTTCACAATTTTATACATGGTTATTTGACAGGTTTTTCTTTCATTTCATAGGCCTCAATGACATCTTCTTCTTTGAGATCATTGTACCTTTCCAGGCCGATACCACATTCGTAGCCGGCAGTTACCTCCCGAACATCGTCCTTAAAGCGTTTTAAGGATGAAATTGTGCCCTCGTATATTTTTACACCCTGCCTGAACAACCGTATCGTGGCATTGCGCTTGATGACCCCTTCGTTCACGTAACAACCTGCAATTGTACCAATCCTTGGCACCTTGAATATAGCTCTAACCTTAGCCGAACCTACGAGTATTTCTTCATACTCCGGCTCCAGCATTCCCTTGCCCAGCTGCTCCAAATCCTCAAGCAGGTTGTATATAATCGAGTAAAAACGAATCTCAACTCTGCTCTCTTCAGCGAATCTGCGCACCTCTGAATCGGTGTTGACATTAAATCCAAATACAAAAGCCTGTGATGCTGAAGCCAGCATAATATCAGTTTCATTTATCGCACCTACACCAGAATGGATTACTTCAAACTTTATTCTGGTATCTTTTTCATTAAGGATACCGATAGAACCTTTGATCGCCTCGAAAGAGCCTTGAACATCTGCCTTGATGATAATATTTAAAGTGTGGGTCTCATTTTCATTCTTCATTTTGGCAAAGAGATCTTCCAGAGACAATCTGGAATTACTCTTAGATTTTAATTCCAGCTGTCGTGCTGCTTCTAATCTGGCATTGGCAACAGTATGTGCTTCTTTTTCATCGGTAAAGCCGACAATTAAGTCTCCCGGCTCCGGTAGCCCATCTAAACCCGATACTAATACCGGTGATGACGGACCTGCTTCATTTATCACTTGACCTTTATCATTAGTCAGGGTTTTTACTTTACCGTAGTAGTTGCCTATGACAAAGGGTTCGCCCTTTTTCAGGGTTCCAGTTTGAACAATTATTGTTGCTACCCGCCCCTGCCCTTTTTCAATTCTCGATTCTATTACTGTACCGCGGGCCATTCGATCCGGGTTGGCTTTAAATTCGGCCATCTCGGCCACCAACAGCACTGCCTCTAACAGGTCAGAGATATTTTCTCCTGTTAAAGCTGAAATATTGACACAAATCGTGTTTCCGCCCCATTCTTCAGGAACCAGCTCATATTGGGTAAGCTCCTGCTTGATCCTTTCGGGATTGGCATCCGGTTTATCACATTTATTGATGGCCACTATAATTGGCACCTGGGCTGCCTTGGAATGGTTAATCGCTTCAATCGTTTGAGGCATTATGCCATCATCTGCAGCAACAACCAAAATAACTATGTCAGTCACCTGCGCACCGCGAGCCCGCATTGCCGTAAACGCGGCATGCCCCGGTGTATCTAAAAAGGTGATTTTTTTGTTGTTGATCTCAGTCTGGTAAGCGCCAATATGCTGGGTGATACCGCCAGACTCGGTTTCTAAAACCCGGGTGTTGCGAATTCTATCCAATAAAGAGGTCTTTCCATGATCAACATGTCCCATGACTGTCACTATAGGTGGTCGCTCTACCATCAACGAAGGATCATCGGGAATATCTACAGTAAAGTCTGTTCGATCCTGCTCCAGAACTACTTTTATACCATACTCCTCGCCAACCAGCATAGCGATGTCTGATTCAATGGCCTGATTGACAGTGGCCATCATCCCCAGCTGCATCAGTTTACCGATAAGCTGAGTAGGGCTGACTCTCATCAGTTTGGCCAATTCACCCACCGTGATCAGGGCCGGAATCTCAATATACTTTGCTCTTCTTTCTTTGTTCTCCCGCTGCTCATCTTTACGCCTTCTATTAGATTTCTTCTTTTTACGGCGTGAAGGCTTGAATTTCTCCTTGGAAATTTCATCTTCCCAAACCTCTTCAACACTTTTGCTGTGCTTGATAATGGTGTAATCGCTTTGCAGGTCATTTGGAATACCTTCATACATATTTTCATTGGCATCCATCTTGAGAATGCGCTTCTCTTTTGTTGTTTCTTCCTTTTTTGGCCTTGCAGTATCTTTAACATGCTGTTTTTTACTCGGCTTTTTAATATTTTGCATTTCTTGTTGGCTTTCTGTTTTATTTGATGCTGGTTTTTTTTCAGCAACTTGTTTTTCAGTTCTGACTGGCTTGCTTTCTTTAGCCGCTTCTGCGTGTCCCAGTAACATAGCGCGAATCTGGTTTGTTACCTCAGGTTCCAAAGTACTCATGTGACTGCTTACATTGATGCCAACCTGTTTTAACGCTGCAACTAATTTCTTGCTTGAGATATTTAATTCTTTTGCAATTTCATATACTCTAACTTTCTCCAATACGTTCACCTCCGAATAGTACTCCAAAACCAAATTTATTCATTAAAGCATTACTAAAACTTTTATCCAATATAGCTAATACAACAGGGGCCTTACTTCCCAGCGCCTGTGCATAATCTCCACTTTTACCATAGCAGACAAGTTCTTTCTGCTGATCCTGACATAATTTTATAATTTTTCTCTTCGTTCTTTCTGAAGCATTGTCAGCCAGAATAACTAAAGCTGCCGAGCTGATGTTTTCCACGACAATGGCATGGCCTGCAACAATTTTACCAGCCCTTTTGGCAATCCCTAAAAAATTATAATATCTATTTTCTAATATTTTTTTCTGCAAGCTCACGTAACTCCTCATAAATGCTGTCAGGAATATCCACATTAAAGGCTCTGTTTAATGCTTTCCTTTTTTCAGCCTGTTCGATGCATTCCATAGATCTGCACAAATAGGCTCCTCTTCCTTTTGCTTTACCGGTTGTATCTACCCTGATATCGCCCTCTGGGGCTTTTACTATTCTTACCAGAGATCTCTTGTCCTGCATCTCACGACAGGATACACACATCCGCAAAGGAATCTTTCTTTTTTTTTTCAAATCTATCACCTCAGATCATTATCTTCAATAAAGCCAGCTTGTGTAGCACTCTTGATATCTATTTTCCAGGAGGTCAGTCGTGCAGCCAAACGGGCATTCTGACCTTCCCTGCCAATGGCTAGGGATAGCTGATGATCAGGAACTATAGCTTTAACTTTATGCTCCTCTTCATCTTCAACGGTAACATTTAACACCTTTGAAGGACAAAGAGCATTTTTTACGTAGACAACCGGGTCTTCGCTCCATTCAACTATATCTATTTTTTCACCATTGATTTCCTGAACAATCGTTTGCACCCTAATCCCCTTAGGGCCGACACAAGCCCCAACCGGATCAACATTTTTATCTCCGGCATAAACAGCTATTTTGGTTCTGCTGCCTGCTTCCCGGGCAATAGATTTTATCTCCACTACTCCGTTAAAAATTTCCGGCACCTCTATCTCAAACAATCTTTTGATTAGCCCGGGATGAGTACGTGAAACCACTATCTGCGGTCCCTTGCTTGTTTTGCGAACCTCTGTCACAAACACTTTTATTCTGCTTCCGACCTGATAATTCTCAGCAGAAACCTGTTCAGCCGGCGGAAGAATAGCCTCAGTATTGCCTAAATCTATATAATAGTTTTTACCATCGCTGCGATGAAGCAAGGCCGTTACGATATCGTCGGTCTTGTCGATATATCGATCGTAGATAACATTCCTTTCAGCTTCACGGATACGCTGTACTACCATTTGCTTGGCATTTTGAGCAGCCTTGCGCCCAAATTCTTTGGTTGTCACTAAAACCTCAACGATATCTCCTGTCTCAACATGCCTGTCGTGCTCAAGGGCATCTTCTAACAGCATTTGGGTATTCTCGAAGGTTATCTCTTCGACAACCTGATAAAGCCGATACACTTTAACCTCGCCTGTTTCACGATTGATATCGACCTTAATATCGGCAGCACTCCCCAGCTGGTTCTTATAGCTCGTTTTCAGCGCCGCTTCAACTGCGTCAAATAAAATCTCCTGGTCAATACCTTTTTCCTGCCCCAAATCTTTTACAGCTTTAATAAATTCCTTGTTCAACTTTACTCCCCCTAAAACCGAAAATGCAACCTGATCGTCGAGATCATTTTTCTGCTTATATTGTATATTTTTTGTTCACTCTCTATTTCCACTTCTTCCTCAGTATAGGATTTAAGGATGCCCACTAAGGTTTTGGGCCATTTATCTGTAGCAGCATATGTTTTTACATACACCTCTTGGCCTATACTCTTGGATAACGCCAGATCTGATTTAAGGCTGGCATCTAAGCCCGGAGATGAAACCTCCAAAAAATAACTCTCCGGTATCGGATCCTCTTTGTCAAGAAAGTCGCTCAGTTCAACGTGAACTTTATGGCAGTCATCTACACTGATTTGATCATCACTGGTCAATTTCACTGCCAATACGGTGCTTCCTCCTTTGCTCTCTACTTCTACATCAAATAATTCCAAATTGTGTTTTCGGGCTAGTTTTTCAGCTTCACTGGTTAACATAGTCAAGAGATCTTTGCGTTTCAAAGTGGACCCACCTTATCAATATATTAATTAGAAGATTAACGAAGTAAATCGCAACCTCAACTAAAACAATAATAGTAAAAGAGTGGGCAGACCCACTCTTTCGCAAAACCTATAATCAACTAGCTTAATATTAACAAATTCTTACTTAGGATGCAAGTTAATTATTTTTTGCTGCCATATTGGCTATTTCCTGCAATAGAATTTGCACATAATCCTCTTCCTCAATAGTTCGAATCACTTTTCCGTTTCGGAATAATGCAGCTCGGCCTTTACCCAGAGCTAAACCCAAGTCCGCTTCCTCAGCTTCCCCCGGCCCGTTCACAACACAGCCCATAATAGCGACTGTGAGGGGGGTTTTGATATGTTTTGTTTTTTGCTCTACCTCATTGACAATGCTGATTAAGTCTGAATGGGTGCGGCCGCATGTCGGGCACGAAATAATTTCCAACCCCTCTTTTCTTAAACCCAGTGCCTTGCATATTTTCAAGGCCAAAGCGACCTCAACAACAGGATCTGCGGTTAATGTTACTCTAAAGGTATCGCCTATTCCATCATTAAGTAATGATCCTATTCCAATCGCTGCCTTAACCTCTCCCAAGTTGGGAGTGCCTGCTTCGGTAACCCCCAGGTGAAGCGGGGTATCCGACGCCTGAGCAAATAGCCTGTTGGCAGCAATCGTCGTTTTAACCCGAGACGATTTAATTGATACCACAAAATTATCAAAACCATAATCCAAAAACATATTGTTATGGTTAATAGCAGATTCCACAAGTGCTTCGATCGTTGGCCCACCATATTTACGCTTTAAACCCGACTCCAATGAACCGCTGTTGACACCAATCCTAATCGCTGCTTGGCTTTTTTGGGCTTCATCAATTATCAGTTTAACCTTAGACCAGTCTTTAATATTTCCGGGATTTATTCTTACTTTATCAGCACCCTGCCGCAAAGCGCCCAAAGCCAGTTTATAGTCAAAATGAATGTCTGCTATTAAGGGTTTGGATATTTGCTTTCTAATGGCGCTGAAGGCGTCTAACGCTGCTGGACTGGGCACGGCAACCCTGACTAAATCAGCTCCAGCAGTATAGAGCTGTTTAATCTGGTTAACAGTTTTTTCAATATCTGTGGTCTTAGTACTGGTCATTGACTGAATACTAACCCGACTGTCACCGCCGATACATACTGAACCAACTCTTACCTCACGTGTTTTTTTATACATTATTTTTCTCCCTGATATTTAAAATCCCAGACGCAATATGTCTTGATAAGTGACAAAAACTGCAAACATAATCAGTAAAGCAAAGCCGATGAAGAATATTAGATTCTCTTTTTTAGGATCAATGGGTTTGCCACGCACAGCTTCAATCAATATCAGCAGTATTCTGCTACCGTCCAATGGAGGTACAGGAAGCAGGTTGAATATACCGACATTAATGCTTAACATAGCGGTAAAAGACAGGGTGTTTAAAACACCTGTTTTGGACACCTCTCCCACCATTTGGGCAATACCTAATGGCCCGGCACCCTGGGCACCTGTCTGGCCAGTGATAATCGACACAAAGGCCATGATAATCATTTGAATCATCAGCAGCGTTTGCCTTATACCGCTGCCAACTGCCTGAAATATCGAACCCCGCTTTAAAACCGGCCCGATCCCAATATAGCCATCCTTGCTGAGCTCATCCTGTTTGGTAACTACTTCAAAACTCTGCTGTTCTCCCTGACGATCTATCGTAATGGTAATACTCTGATTCGGTCGCGATTTTATCTGAGCAGTGATATCACTCCAGCCGGTAATCGCTACACCGTTGATCTCTACAAACCTGTCTCCAGTCTGCAATCCGATTTCTGCAGCTGGGGTGTCCGGAAATATCTCCCCTATCACCGCCGTTTGATCTGGAACCCCCTGAAAAAAGATAATAACTGAAAACAGTAAAACGGCCAGTACAAAGTTCATAAAAGCTCCCGCAAAAGAGATTATTAACCTGGCCAAATAGCTTTTTTTATTTAAGCCTCGAGGGTCTTCTCCATCTTCAGGATCTTCTCCAGCCATCCGCACAAAGCCACCTATTGGTATCATCCTTAAACTGTAAGTAGTCTCCCCTCTGGTTGTTGAGATCAGTTTTGGTCCCATGCCCAGGGCAAACTCATATACATGGACATCCGATAACTTAGCTGCTACGAAATGTCCAACTTCGTGAAACAGTATCATTATGCCTAAGACGATTAAAGTCAATATAATAGTCGTTAACACTATTTACCTCCAAACTACAGCTTAACATTAAGCGCTGTCCTTTTTGCCAAGTTCTGATATTGAATTATCTCATCAATATCATTAATGCTAGTATTGCTGTGGATAGACATTACTATAGATATTAATTCAGGAATTTGCAAGAATTTTATTTCGCCTTTTAAAAACCGGTCAACAGCAACCTGATTAGCTGCGTTCAGCACCGCTGGCCAGACTCCACCGGCCCTGCCAGCCTGATAGGCTAAGCTCAAACATTTAAAAGTACTTTGATCCGGTTCAAAAAAAGTCAATTTATTTATTTTAGCTAATTCCAGGCTGGTTCTGGCAGTTTTTTTTCGCTGCTTATTGAATAAGGCGTATTGAATTGGCTGTCCCATATCCGGTACTCCGAGCTGAGCTATCAGAGCGCCATCCTGATACTCTACTAAAGAATGAACAATACTTTGGGGATGAACCAGCACATCGATTTTATTCATCGGTATATCAAAAAGTACAGAAGCTTCAATTACTTCCAGCCCCTTATTCATTAAAGTAGCTGAATCTATAGAGATTTTGCTGCCCATTTTCCAGGTCGGATGTTTCAAAGCCTCTTTGGGCGTTATCTGCTCCAATTGTTTTCTGGTAAAACCAAAAAAAGGCCCTCCTGATGCTGTTAAAATGAGCCTCTCAACGTGATCATGATCTTCCCCCTGTAAACACTGCCAGATTGCTGAGTGCTCACTGTCAATGGGCAAAATTCTGCTCCCGGTTCTCTTTGCCACAGATTTTAACAGCTCTCCGGCACTGACTATTGATTCCTTGTTGGCCAGGGCAATATCTTTTCCTGACAACAATATTTGATGGGTGGCCTTCAAGCCATATATGCCGCTTATCGAGTTGACAAAGATATCACATTCGCACTGGTCAATAAATTCTTCAATATAGTTATCGCCGTAAAACACTCTTGTACCAGAGCCTAAATCCCTGATTCGACCGGCATGCTCCCTGTCTTTTATACCCGCAAATTTGGGACTGAATTCTTGAACCTGCTGACTGAGCAGCTTATGATTTTGATAAGCAGTAATTCCTACCAGCTCCAAATCATCTGCAAATTCTTTAATAATTTTTATGGTCTGGGTACCGATTGAACCCGTACTTCCTAATATGGCAATCTTTTTTCTCATAGTACTCCTCACTGAAGTTTTAACACAATGAACACGATATAGGTTAAAGGCAGGACCGGCAGCACACTGTCAAATCTGTCCAGAATGCCTCCGTGCCCCGGCAATATGTTCCCGGAGTCTTTTACATCACAGAATCTCTTGATTGATGACTCAATCAAATCGCCACTCTGAGCCAAGACTATCCCTATGATAGTATAAACAGCCACTATACCTAAATCCCAATTGTTAAATGCTGCAAAAATTAAAGTAATAAATAAACAACCAATCGCTCCACCAATTACCCCTTCTACTGACTTCTTGGGGCTTAATTCTGGCCACGGTCTTATTCTACCCCATTTCACGCCGGAAAAAAAGGCAAAAGCATCGTAAGACCAGGCCACCACAAAACTGACGATTAAAACAGAAAAGTTTACTTGTGCTAAATTTATCAGATAATTTGCCAAATGGACAATGTAGAGAGATCCGATAGTAGCCAGGCTGATCTTGCTGAGGCTGTAATATCGGACAACTATGATATTGACGATAAACATTATTAATATGTAAAATGAAACAATGACTTCAGCATAACCGTAGCTGTAGATATTGTTCAAGAAAAGGGCAGTTAAAAATAATATAGAAGGAAAATAGACCCGGACATCAAATTTGCCCAAAACCATCCGATTTAATTCAAACAAAGAAATAGCAATAGTTATGTACCAAGCCAGAGCAAGCACCAGGCCACCTTTGATCACTACATATATTAATACCGGAGCAGCTATGATTGAGCTTATAATCCTCTTTCTCATAACTATACCTTTCCAAATCTACGTTTTCTGCTATTGTAAAATTCTATGGCCTTATCAATATCGTCTTCTTTAAAATCAGGCCAGAATTTATCAGTAAAATAGATCTCTGCATAAGAAACCTGCCATAACAGGAAATTGGACACCCGTCGCTCATCTCCCGCTCGTACTAACAGATCTACATCCGGGACCTCTGGAAGATACAGGTATTCCCGAAAACTGTCTTCGTTAAGATGCTCTAATGTTGAGTTTTCCTGGACAATTTTCTTGCAGGCGTCTACTATTTCTGCCTTGCCGCCGTAATTAAAAGCAAATACAATTTTTAGCCCTTTATTATCGCTGGAGTCTGCTTCAAGTTCCCTAAGCAGTTCCATAGATTTAAGTGGTACCCCCTCGCTCCGTCCACAAAGCTGAAATTTCATATCATGATCTTTTAGCTTCGACCTGAACTTGTTGTATATTAAGAACGGCAATTCCTTTACCAAGAAATTAACTTCGCCCTGTGGACGATTCCAGTTCTCAGTAGAAAACGCAAAAACCGTTAAATATTCTATTCCCAGCTGATCACAATGCTTGGCAATTGTAAAAATGTTTTCAGCACCAATTTGATGCCCATAAGTCCTTGGACGATTTCTTCTTTTAGCCCATCTGCCGTTTCCATCCATAATTATTGCTATATGTCTTGGGATTTTTTTCATTTATATTCTCTCCGTATGTCACTTCCGATAGAAGATATAATGTTTTATTAATAACTCAACTTTCGCACCAGATTAAAATAGTAGCAATACTTCAGATCCTTTCACAAAACGAAAAACTTTTTAGGTCTTGTGAAAGTTGCTACCTAAAAAAACAGCACGAAAGTTGTTTAATGATTAAATGATCTGCTAAGGCAAATCGTTAAGGCTCTCTACTCGCCAACCTACTTCAAACTACTCTGTTGCTCTGGTGAAACCAGAACAGTAAGGCATTGATCCTGAAAAAATACATCAATAACACGTAAATCATTGCTCAAACCAAATCGCGGCTGGTCAGGCTGATAGATTAGCTGTTGATATTTTATTTCTTCTTTATTAAGTATAGCTTTAAACTCGCTCCATAAACTACAAATATAGATTTGATAATCCTTTAAACTTCCAGAATCTCTTCTTCTTTTCTCTTTAATACTACGTCTACCTCTTTTACATATTTATTTGTTAAGTCCTGAACCTTGTCTAAGCCTCGGTGGGCATCATCTTCAGTGATTTCACTGTCACTTTCCAGCATTTTAATCTCATCATTGCCATCCCTTCTAATATTGCGAATGGCAACCTTACAGTCCTCAGCCATTTGACGTACAACTTTGAGCAGTTGCTTCCTTCTCTCAGCAGTTAACTGTGGTATATTGAGCCTGATTATCGACCCATCGCTATTGGGCATCAAACCCAGGTCAGACTTCATGATGGCCTTCTCAATCTGGGGCAGTACAGTTTTATCCCAGGGCTGAATAACAAGCAGTCTGGGTTCAGGTGCGGAGACGTTTCCAACCTGCTTAATAGGCACATTACTACCGTAATATTCTACATTTATTTTGTCCAATAAGGCTGGAGTAGCCCTCCCTGCCCTAATAGTTTTTAAGTCATCCTCAAAAATACTGACTGTTTTTTTCATGCGGTTTTCGCAATCGGTTAAAACCTCTTTGACCATTTTTAGTCCCCCTTTATTATTGTGCCAATCTTTTGGCCTTGTAGTACCCTTTTAATATTTCCTGAAGCTCTTAGTCCAAAAACAATAATTGGTATATTATTGTCCATACACAGTGAGGTAGCTGTCGAATCCATAACTCCCAAACCACGGCGTAATACTTCAATATAGGATAATTCAGTAAAAATAATTGCATCTGAGTTTAATAGTGGATCAGAATCATATACGCCGTCTACCTTGCCTTTGGCCAGTAATATGGCATCAGCTTCAATTTCAGCAGCTCGTAATGCTGCAGTTGTGTCTGTTGTAAAATAAGGATTGCCAGTCCCAGCGGCAAATATAACCACCCGGCCCTTTTCTAAATGTCTTATTGCCCGCCTTCTGATATAGGGTTCAGCGACTTCTCTCATTTCTATTGCTGTTTGAACTCTGGTCATAACTTCAGCGTCTTCGAAGGCATCCTGCAATGCCAGTGCATTGATACAGGTCGCCAGCATGCCCATATAATCGGCAGTTGCCCGGTCCATACCACTGGCACTTCCGGTTGCTCCCCGCCAAATATTGCCGCCACCTACTACTACCGCTACTTCAACACCTAAAGCTACAACATCTTTGACCTGATTGGCAATATCAGCGACTATATTATGGTCAATGCCAAAACCATTATCACCTGCTAAAGCCTCACCACTAAGTTTCAATACTACTCGCTTGTATTTACTCGAAACCATTACCCGACCTCCTGCTCATTTGTCATTCGACAACAATATTATAATTCCTGCCTGTTGGCAAAAAGGAACACTTCCGTGTTCCCTGACCCATTTTGTGTCGTTGAATCCATAATATCTACTAAAAACTTCAGTGTCCTCGTTTAAAAAGGAACACTAACGTGTTCCTTATTGAACCATTTGGGCAACTTCATCTGCGAAGTCGTTTGATTTTTTTTCTAGTCCCTCGCCCATTTCATAGCGGACAAAGCGGCGAATCCTGATATTCTCCCCAGTGGTAGCAATCTTTTCTTTTAATAACTGCTCAACACTTTTATCTGTTTCCTTAATAAAAGGCTGCTCCAGGAGGCAGACGCCATTGTAATATTTGTTCAACCGGCCCTCAACAATTTTTTCAACTATATTAGCCGGCTTCTTTTTGCCTTCATTTTCTGTTTGAGCTGCAATAATCTCTCTTTCTTTCGCCACGATACTGGCAGGAACATCATCTCTACTGACATACTCGGGCCTGGATGCAGCGATATGCATGGCAATATCTTTGGCTAAAGCCTTAAACGAATCTGTTTTAGCAACAAAATCGGTTTCACAATTGAGTTCCAGTAAAACACCAATCTTGCCATTGCCATGAATATAGGAATACACAATACCTTCCGAGGCAATCCGCCCTGCTTTTTTGGCTGCAGATGCTAAGCCTTTTTTGCGAAGCAACTCAATTGCTTTCTCAATTTCACCATTGGTTTCTTTCAGAGCATTCCGGCAAGCCAATACCCCAGCACCAGAGCGAACTCGTACTTCTTTAATCATATCCGTAGTTATCACATTAAATACCTCCATACGCTTCATTGGTTCCAGTTAGTTGTTTTCTGCTTCTGAATCTTCCTCGCTGCTTTCATCTGACAAATCAGCAACAGCACCCTGATTGCCTTCCAATATGGCGTCGGCGATCACTGAAGATAAAAGCTTAACGGCTCTGATAGCATCATCATTGCCGGGAATAACGTAATCGATTAGATCCGGATCACAGTTAGTATCAACTACAGAAACTATCGGAATTTTAAGTTTATTGGCCTCTGCAACAGCTATCTTCTCTTTGCGAGGATCTACAATAAACAATGCATTAGGCATTTTTTTCATATCCTTAATCCCGCCCAGGAACTTCTCCAGGCGTTCTTTTTCTTTTCTCAAAGCTACAACTTCTTTTTTCAGCAAAATATCGAAGCTGCCGTCCTGCTCCATTTCTTCTAAAAGAAGCAGCCGTTTAATTCGCTTGTTGATAGTCTGGAAATTCGTTAAAGTGCCACCAAGCCATCGTTGATTGACATAAGGCATACCACAGCGAATAGCTTCTTCTGCTACGCTTTCTGCAGCCTGTTTCTTGGTGCCGACAAATAAGACAGAACCACCACTGGCTGAAATATCACGGATAAAATTGTACGCCTCTTCAATCATACGTACTGTTTTCTGTAAATCTATAATGTAGATTCCATTGCGCTCCGTAAAAATATAAGGCGCCATTTTGGGGTTCCAACGGCGAGTTTGATGTCCAAAGTGAACACCCGACTCTAATAACTGTTTCATAGCGACAACTGACATTTAATTTCCTCCTTGGTTTAAACCTCCGCCCTGGTCTTTTAGCTTTGATACTTAAGAAAGCACCGTCAAAACTATCACAAGGCGTGTGTAATGATACCCGAACAAGTATAGCATATCTTTATTGCCCGTGCAAGATTTTTTATGGCTGATAGTACCGTGATAACAGCAGTGTAACCTTGACAATCATAAAATAATAATTACTCAGCCAATTGGATACCGGCTGAGTAATTTTGCTTACTTTTCTATATTCAATTGTTCAAGCAACCGGTCATTTAATACTTTAATATATGTGCCTTTCATTCCCAGCGAGCGAGATTCAATAACCCCGGCGCTTTCCAGCTTGCGTAAAGCGTTTACTATTACTGACCTGGTAATACCTACCTTATCAGCAACCTTGCTGGCAACTAAGAAACCTTCAGTATTGCCTAACTCATGGAATATATTTCTTGCAGCTTCAACCTCTGAATATGACAAAGCGTCGAGAGCAATCTCCACCATGACATTTTTTCTCAATTCCTTCTCTTTATACTCAACTTCTCGGTAAAGCAGTTCCATGGTCAGAATACTACACAGTACTTCACCTAGAATCTGATCAACCTCGGCAAACCGATTATTGAGCCTGATCAACACTATCCTGATAACCTCGTTTCTCTTGTTAACCAGTGGAATAGTCATGATGCTTACAGCAGTATTACTGCAGTCATCCGAGCTAAGTGTACACTCACTTTCATCAAACTCTTTAATTGTTACTCCCATAGTTGTATTGAAATAATATCTGTTCTCCAGGAAAATACTATTGGAATCCAGTTCTTTGTCTAACAGCTCCGAATCCTGTTGATTGACATAGGCTTTAGCCACAATCTCATTCTTACTGTTCAAAGCAATGACATTGGCTGTCATAAGGGTAGCCAAAACCGGGCTGAGATCCTTCAGCTTAACTTTTCCTATATTCTCCCTAATGTAATTTGTGATTATTTTAACTTTTTCAAGAAGCCCCATTTTCCTCTCCTTAAATTATATATTTATGAAGATTATCATTGTCCATTATTGAGCTCAATTGTTTTCTTACATATTTTGCATCTATTACAATCTTTTTATTCTCTAAATCTGATGCTGTAAATGATATTTCTTCCAGCAGTTTTTCCATAATTGTATGCAATCTTCTGGCTCCAATATCCTCATTTGAAGTATTAATTCTGCAGGCAATCGCTGCTAACTCTGAAATAGCCTCATCCGCAAAAACTATCTCAATGTGTTCAGTTCCCAAAAGCGCGATGTACTGCTTGATTAAAGAGTGTTTGGGCTCAATCAGAATACGCTTCATATCATCTTCGGTCAAACTCTGCAGTTCGACCCTGATCGGAAACCTGCCCTGTAGTTCAGGTATTAAATCAGATGGACTGGCAATATGAAAAGCTCCTGCTGCAATAAATAAGATATAGTCCGTCCGAACTGGTCCATACTTAGTATTGACAGTTGTGCCTTCAACTATCGGCAAAATATCTCTTTGCACACCTTCTCGGGAAACATCCGGCCCATGACTGCCAGCTGATTTTACCGCAATTTTGTCTATCTCGTCCAAAAAGACAATGCCGCTCTGCTCCGTCTTATCGATTGCTACTTTGACTACATCATCCATATCCACTAGATTCTCTGCTTCTTCCTGAATAAAAACACGGCGGGCCTCAGCAATCGTCACTCTCCTGTTTTTCTTCTTGCTGGGCAGTAAATTTCCAAATAAATCACCCATATTGACGCCCATTTCTTCTAAGCCGGAATTCCCGATAAACTGAATCGAGGTAGATTTTTCAGTGACTTCAATTTCAATCACCCTATTTTCCAGCTCACCGTTTAACAAACGTTCTCGCATTCTCTCTCTTTTTTTTATCTGTTCTTCTGTTTCCACGGGATTACTCTGATTTGAACTGCTGCCAAAACTGCTGGAAAAAATCATACCTAACGGATTGCTGTTCTGGGTCTTTTGATTAGGATTGATTATTAAATCGAGGATGCGGTTATTAGCAAGGTCTACTGCGTCTACTTCAGCCTTTTTCATCCGCTTGCTTTTTTCCATCCGGATTGAAATCTCCAGCAACTCTCTAATCATCGACTCGGCATCGCGACCAACATAACCAACTTCGGTAAATTTTGTGGCCTCTACTTTTATCAGCGGGGCCTCAACTAATCTGGCTAATCTTCTGGCAACTTCAGTCTTACCAACCCCTGTGGGTCCTATCATAATTATATTTTTAGGCATTATTTCTTCTTGTAACTCAGGCATCAACAAGCGACGCCGATATCTATTTCTTAATGCTATTGCAACAGCTTTTTTGGCATCATCTTGACCAACGATATATTCATCAAGCTGAGATACAATTTGCTTGGGTGTTAAACTTTCCATTTAATCAACCTCCGATAGTTTCGCAAATGATATTGCCGTTGGTGTAAACACAAATTTCTGCTGCAATTTTCAATGCTGCTTTAGCAACTTCGGCGGCCTCAAGCTCTGTATGTCTGTACAACGCCCTTGCTGCCGACAAGGCATAGTTACCGCCTGAACCTATCGCCATTACTCCGTCTTCAGGCTCAATCACATCACCTGTTCCAGAGATTAACAACAGGGTATCTTTATCTGCAACTAATAGTAGTGCTTCAAGCTGCCTTAAAGCCCTATCTGTTCTCCACTCCTTGGCTAATTCAACAGAGGCTCGGACTAAATTGCCGGAGAATTTGCTTAGGGTAGCTTCAAAACGCTCTTCCAGTGCAAACGCATCAGCTACTGCTCCAGCAAAACCGACAACCACCTCGCCATTGTAAATTCTTCTAACCTTTTTAGCAGTGTGCTTGATAACTGTTTTTTCCCCAAATGTTACCTGCCCATCTCCTGCTATTGCGATTTTTTTATCTCTTTTCACCGCTACTATTGTCGTGCCTTTATACATATAACCACTCCCACTCTGAACTAATATAACAAAATAATCTTAATTCTTCAAATAAACTTGCGATAAAAATTTATCGATGGACATCAGAAAAAGCTTTTAACGTATTTAAAGCTCGTTCACTAATTGCCTGTTTTCTTGCTTTTTTTGCTCTAATTTTGGTTTTTAGGGCAGGAATCAGACCAAAAGTTATATTCATCGGCTGAAATCCTTTAGTGGGGGTTGTAGTTATATAATTCATCAATGCACCATGTGCTGTTTCCTGAGGCCAAACTAATGGTGCAGAACCTTTTGCTATACGTGCGGCATTAATGCCACATATTAAACCACTTGCTGTTGATTCCACATAACCTTCAACACCTGACAGCTGTCCTGCAATAAACAGCTTCGGATACTCTTTTAACTGCCCTGTAGCCAACAATACCCGGGGAGAGTTTAGAAAGGTATTCCTGTGCATTACTCCAAACCTCTCAAACTCAGCTTTTTCCAGACCAGGTATCATTCGAAATACCCTCTTTTGCTCTGGCCACTTCAGGCGGGTTTGAAACCCTACCATATTATATAGAGTGCCTGCAAGGTTATCCTGCCGCAACTGGACAACAGCATATGGCTGCTCCCCCTGCTTATCAGTCAACCCTACCGGTTTTAACGGGCCAAACAACAAAGTTTTTATCCCTCTTCCGGCCAATACTTCAATTGGCATACAGCCTTCAAAATAATTCTCATCTTCGAACTCGTGTAAAGGCTGGACCTGGGCAGCGATCAGCTGATCATAAAAAGCCTGATACTGCTCTTGATTAAGTGGGCAATTAATATAGTCCTTACCCCCTTTATCATAACGTGACCCCCAAAATGCCAAATCAAAATTGATTGAATCTTTGCTGACTATTGGGGCAGCGGCATCAAAAAAATGAAGATTATGTTCATTTATCAGTTCTGAGATATGCCGAGCTAAACTGTCAGAACATAAGGGGCCGGCGGCAATAATACAAAGCTCACCAGTATTTATATGTTTCATTTCCTCATTAATGACATTTATCTGAGGGTGACTGGAAATTTTTTTTGTAATATATTCAGAGAATAAATCCCTATCAACTGCCAAAGCTCCACCAGCTGGTAAACTGTATTTATCTGCTGCTTCAATTATCAGTGATCCCTGTAGCCGCAGCTCCTCTTTTAACAGCCCCACAGCATTGGCCAGCCCTTTAGCCCGGAAAGAGTTACTGCAGACAAGCTCAGCAAACATGCTGGTCTTATGGGCAGGGGTTTTTGTAAATGGCCTCATTTCATAAAGATTGACATTTATTCCTCTACTGGCTAACTGCCAGGCTGCCTCTGTTCCCGCCAATCCGGCGCCAATTATGGTTACCTGTTTTTCCATTACTGGCTTTTTACCTCCTGATAGCTGCATTCAGTGTTACTGCACTTGATCAGCACACTACCGTCTTTTTTCTGTTTTTCAACCAGATTGGATGCACACTCCGGGCATAACTGTTTGATAGGTTTATCCCAGGAGACATAATCACAGTCTGGATAGTTACTGCATCCATAAAATATCTTTCCTCGTTTGCTCTTTTTTTGAACCAGATCACCTCCACATTTAGCACAGGCCACACCAATTTTATTTAATATCGGTTGAGTGTTTTTACAATCTGGAAAGCCTGAACAAGCTAAAAACTTGCCGTATCTGCCTTCACGTATCACCATGTTTTTACCACATTTCTCACAGATAATATCAGTTATTTCGATTTTTTTCTCAATTTTTACTCGCTCAGCCTTTTCTTCTGCTGTTGATAACTGCTCAGCGAAGGTGCCATAAAACTTGTTTACAGCTTGGTGCCAGTCAACCTGGCCACTAGCAACCTTATCTAAATCATCTTCCATATTGGCTGTAAATTCGATGTTTATTATTGTAGTAAAATACTCTTCAAGCAGTCCATTTACGCCCTTGGCTAAAGAGGTCGGAGCTAATCTTCCCTTTTCCTTCTCGATATACCGGCGTTTAACAATCGTGTCCAGTATTGGGGCATAGGTACTGGGCCGCCCGATTCCCTTATCCTCTAATTCTTTGATTAAAGTTGCCTCAGTAAATCGGGGAGGTGGCTCTGTAAAATGCTGCTTACCATTGATATCAATAACAGGGAGCTTAGAATAAAGTTCTAAACTGGGGAATTCCTTATCCTTTTCTTCCTTCTCATCTGAGTAAACTTTTAAAAAGCCATTGAAAACCAGCTTCGAACCTGTCACCCTAAAATTATAGTTTTCTACTAAGATATTTGCATTTTTTACGGCATAGACTGCTGAAGCCATTTGCGAAGAAATAAAACGATTCCAAATCAGCTTGTATACTTTATACTGATCGGCTGAGAGGCTCTCCTTGATGCTGTCCGGTGTCAGATTGACATCGGTTGGCCGGATAGCTTCATGAGCCCCCTGGGAATTCTTCTTATTCTTAAAAAACCTTTTTTGATAATAAATATCTCCAAAGTTATTGAGGATATACCTGTGAGAGCTGTCCATTGCCTCACTGCTGAGCTGAACAGAATCTGTCCTCATATAAGTAATCAGTCCAGTGCTGCTTTTTCCAATCTTAATTCCCTCGTACAGCTGCTGAGCTATTAACATGGTTCTGCGAGCCGGGAACTTATACCTTCGCGCCGCCTCCTGCTGTAAAGTGCTGGTAATAAACGGTGGATAGGGGTTGCGTTTGCGCTCACTTTCAGTTATGTCCTGAACATTGCCGACTTTATTTTTAACCTCAGCAATTATATTCTCGGCATCTTTGGCTGATAGTTTACTTACTTTTTTGCCTTCTATCTTGTTTAAGCTGGCCCAGAACTCTTTATCCTCAGTATCATTAAATTTGGCATCTATTGACCAATATTCTTCAGATTTAAACTCGTCCCGCTCTTTTTCCCTGTCAACTATTAATTTAACTGCTACCGACTGTACCCGGCCGGCACTCAACCCTCTCGAAACTTTCTTCCATAGCAGCGGACTAAGTTTGTAACCGACAATTCGATCCAGTACCCGACGAGCCTGCTGGGCATTAACTAAATTCGTGTCGATATGCCTGGGGTTGGCAAAAGCCTTCTTAACCGCTTCAGTAGTTATTTCATGAAACTCCACCCTTAGCGGCTCACTCTTGTTTAAACGTAACAGCTCAGCCAAATGCCAGGATATAGCCTCTCCTTCACGATCAGGGTCAGTCGCCAAAATAACCTGGTCGGCCTTCTTCACAGATTCTTTAAGGGTGGAAATTACATCGCCTTTTCCTCTGATAGTTATATAACTGGGTTCGAAGTTATTCTCAATATCGACCCCAATTTTGCTTTTTGGCAGATCCCTGATATGCCCTTTAGAAGCTTTTACTATATATTTGCTACTTTTTAAAATGCTCTTTATCGTTCTTGCCTTTGTTGGTGATTCTACTATCACTAATGTTTTAGCCACATTTATTCCTCCTGCTTAACTTGCGCCTAGACTATTATACATTATTTTTTAATTGAGAAAAGTCGACCTGGTGATTCTTCGACTAATCCTCTGATAGACATCATTGTCAGCGTAACCTGGATATCTGCTGCATTCTCGCCCAACTGACTAATAATTACATCAACCGGTACTGGTTCTCTACAGAGCAATTTGTATATTCTCTCCTCCAGTTCATTTACTAGTTTAGGCTTTTGATCGTGTTTTGATAAATCAATTCCCAAGCTTTTAAACTCTTCTGCCAAATCGGAACTGTTCATAATCAGTTTAGCTCCATTCTGAATGAGCGTATTTGTCCCCACACTGGTAGTACTTAAAATACTGCCTGGCACTGCGAATACCTCTTTACCGAGCTGAGTAGCAAAGTCCGCAGTAATCAGGGCTCCGCTTTTTTTGCTGGCTTCAACAACCAGTATTGCATCACTTATACCTGCAATAATACGATTTCTGGCTGGAAATGTCCATTTTTTTGCCGTGAAAGCCGGTGGATACTCGCTGACAAGAGCTCCGTTCTCCAGTATTTTCTTGGCAAAGAACTGTCTGCCGGAGTTAAGAGACACAGTTATGCCAGCTCCCAAAACAGCTATGGTGTAACCATTATGGTCTATTGAACACTGATGAGCATCAGAGTCTATTCCATAAGCCATACCACTGACAATAATTAAACCCTGACCTATAAGTGGGGGCAATAAATCTTTGATGGCTTTTTGCCCGTATACTTTCCTTTTTCTGCTGCCCACCACACCTAAATAGCTATAACTATCGCTGATTCGCAATTCGCCTTTGACATAAAGGACTAATGGGGGGTCATGCAAGTTTTTTAAATGGGCAGGATAATTTTTATCAAGCATACTGACAGCAGCAATACCCTGTTCCTTTAGTCCAGTTTCCCATTTAACAGGGTCAAAATTACGCTGCAGCCTGGCAATATGGTCTTTAAGTGCCTGGCCCATGCCGATATGGGGCCAGTCTTTTACCGGTGTCTCCCATAAGCCAGCTGCGGAACCAACTTGCTTAATTAAAGCATGGATTTTAATCGGTGCCAAAAGCCCAATAGCCGACAAAGCCCACAAAGCGTGTTGTTCATTCAATCTCATTAATTTATTTTCCTTTTTATAAAAATATCTTGTTTTAAGTATAAGCTTATAATAAAATACATACAGAATTTAGTAAAGGAGCATACTATATGAAATTTGAATTTGATTCCCAATATACTATTAATTTTATGGAAAAACTATTAAACACCCCCAGTGTTACCGGCTATACCAAAAATGCTATTGATTTAGTAAGAAATGAATTAAAAGCTTTAGGAGTTGAGTCTTTCACTACTAATAAGGGTGGATTAATAGCCACGATAAAAGGTACTAATGAGGAAGAGCAGCGCACAATTTCCGGCCACATCGATACCCTTGGAGCTATGGTTAGAGAAATAAAGTCCAACGGCTATTTACGGCTTACTCCAATAGGCGGCTACATGTGGAACTCTGTTGAAGGCGAATATTGTACAATTATAACTGATGACAGTCAGGAATACACCGGGACGATTTTATTGACCAAACCAAGCACCCATGTCACCAGAGACGGACGAACTTTGGCTCGTGAAGAAAAGAACATGGAAGTTAGAATAGATGAAAATGTAAAATCAGCGGATGAAGTACGGGCCTTGGGTATTGAGAATGGAAATTTTGTTGCTTTTGACCCACGTTGTGTTGTCACAGACTCCGGTTTTATTAAATCACGTCATTTAGATGACAAAGTTAATGTCGCTACCATCTTGGGGGTAGTCAAATACCTTAAGGAAGCCAATATTACCTTACCCTATACTGTCAATATTTTTATCACTAATTATGAAGAGGTTGGCCACGGCGCTTCATATGGGACCCCAGAAAAAACAGTGGAGTTTGTTGCAGTAGATATGGGCTGTATCGGAGAGGGGCTAAAAGGCAGCGAAGAAAAAGTTACAATCTGCGCTAAAGATTCCAGCGGACCTTATGACTATGAGCTGCGAAAAAAACTACAAGGAATTGCCAAGGAGCACAATATTGATTTTTGTGTCGATATCTTTCCCCATTATGGTTCTGATGCCAGTGCAGCGCTTAGAAGCGGATCAAATATTAAGCATGCCTTAATCGGCCCGGGCGTTCACGCTTCTCATTCCATGGAGCGTACCCACCGGGAAGGTGTGTTGCAGACTGCACAGCTACTTTTTTACTACCTCGTTAGTAAGTAGGCTTCGAACTTACTGAACTCCCATAATTAAGCCTATTCCTGCGTCACACGAAGAAATTTTCTCAAAGATATACTAGTCGTATTATCCTTGCTGAAAATTTCTTCTATTCCTTGATATAGGCTCAATTCTGTGATCCTCGACTTAATGATACAATTCGTTGTTTATTTCATGAAGGTTGCAATTAGAAAACAATCGTTCCAGCAATTGTTAAACCATTGTTACAGCTATTGTTCAGCAATCGTAAAGCCCAACTGCACCCCGCTTGCTGACAAGCAAGCCCAAACCAATTGCGTAGCAATTCCACCCCGTTTACACAGTAAACCCACATTCATACAACAATTGTAGGGCAATAGGCTGGCGATTGTTGGGCAGTTGTTTGGCAATTGTATCGGGGTGGGAGCAAAATATCAACATTGACTCGTACAATAACGCAGACCTAACTCCTTAACAAGCGTAGCATAGCTCCAGCAACCTATAAAAACCACCGGGAAATAAAGTACCATTATACCTCCAAGGATGGGACAGTTCTTGACTTTAGACTGAAAGCATAAAAGCATACAAGATAATAATTAAATCTGAGAGTGGTAGTAGCTAGAACTCGAATGACCTGTTCCGTCAAAGAATCGGCACTCGCAACTGTAGGTTAACAAAGAATCAGCAAGTCCTGCCAGACAGGGCTTGCGAAATAGATTTGCTTATAAATCCCATTTGATAACTCCTGAAACTTCTATTGATCCATGTTACAACTTAGATTGCTTGCAAGAGTTTGGCGATTGTTTATTGCAATAGCTGAACAATAGTTTAAACGATTGCTTGAACGATAGCTGAATTATTGTTTTTTCCTGGGGTATTTGGCTGCTTGGCGCAATAGTCTTGTAATGGAGTGAAACATTGGGGGTTTTATGTTGTAAATACTACATTTTTCTCGGTATATAAACAATGTTACGAAGTAACATTCACCCCGCTTGCTGACAAGCAAGCCCAATCCAATTGCGTAGCAATTCCACCCCGCTTGCGAAGTAAACCCACAACTGCCAAACTATTGCCCTACAATCGCCCTACAATTGCCAAACCATTGCTAACCTGTTTACGAAGTAAACCCACTTCTGCTGTAATCAGAAATAAACCCTAATCGCCAATAAAATCAGCAAACAGCTTATTTAGATATTCATTATCGTTTAGATTTTTCTGAACAGTAGACGTCCACTCTTCTTCTGTCAGCAAATCAGATAAACTGGCAGCTGACTTATACCATTCTTCAACAACCTTGCGGTCTATTGAGTAATTATTACCTGTAAAAATAAAGTCAATTGTTTGCAGGTTATCGATTAAGGCAAAGGCTGCAGTAGCATTATAGATCAGTGAGCCCTTCAGTAAATCACTGTCAATTGCCCCGGTAGCTTCTTTGTAGTAGACATCAGCCTTGAAGGTATCCGGGTAAAGCTGAAATGACATATCAATATTGCTAAGCGGCAGGGTGTTAAACAGATTGCTTAGATTTGAGGCGTTACCCATGTATTTATTTTGGTAATTGAGTATACTTTCCAAACTATGCAAAGCTGGAGACAGTTGATTTTTGGCATATTCTTCTCTTTCTCTCTCCAAGCGTGGCACTACTATTAACTGAACTGCACTGAAGACGATAACTCCAATGAGAATTAAAGAGATGATAATTTTATGTTTGTTATTCATGATCTTCACCTATCTGATGTTTTTTGGCAAGCCTGGCTGAGGCACTGGCATGCAATGGAATGACAATTGTAGAAAACGGCAATAAATATCTTTCCACCAATAACGCCAGCGCATATGGGCCATTAAGTATAATCGGTCTGCCAAACCACACATTGCTGCCAAACTGCCCGGCAGTAACTGTTACAATCTGAGCGACAACTAACATGGTCCAGAGAATCCAGATTATCTTTTTAGTCCGATTTATTTTTCTCAGATTGACAACCGTGGGAACTGGCCGCCCCTGGCTTTTAGCCCGCAGTCTGAAATAATAAATGCCCAATAAAATTGCTGCAGCCAGCATACTATAGCTGACATATCTTCCGGCAGCTACTATCATGAAAGGAATTGTCAAAATCCAGACAATCAAGCAATTTATTAAGTTTTGCTGAGACAGCTCCAACGGATATCTATCGAAGTCAACTTTAATATAACCTTCAACTTCAATATTAATGCCGCTGATATCTTCAACTGCCCTGGCAACTGCCTGTTTATCATTCATGCCGCTGGCGGTCAGGTCAGCAACTTTTTCCTCTAAATTACTGAGTATTTCTTCTTTTGCGTCTTTTACCTGTGGGGTCAGAGGATAGTTTTTGAACAATGCATTTACGTATTTTGTTAAATCTCTCAACCCTAATCCTCCTTTTTCAGTTCAATAAGTTTATTGATCAACTGCCTGGCTACGTTCCATTCAGCTAAATAACTCCGATAGGCCTTTTGGCCGGCTGCTGTAATCTTGTAGTATTTCCTTCGACCTCCCTGGCTTTCATCTCCCCAATACGATTTGATATAATTCTGCTTTTCCAAACGCCTCAGGCTTGTATATAATGACGGCTCTTTTAGCTGATACTTTTGGTCACTGTCCTGATATATGGTTTTAATAATCTGATAACCATAGCTGTCACCACTCATTAACACCCTCAAGATTATAGTATCAATATTGCCACGAATTAAATTGCTGCTGATAAGTGAGCCCACAGTTTTACCCCCTTCGGCCACTACAATATAACACATATTACTATGTGTGTCAATGTAATTTTAATGCCATTAAGTGCCAGTTTCTTCTAAAAGAAAAACGCTCATCTATGAGCGTTTAGTTTTAATTCTATTAGCGATTTTGTTTTAGCCAATCTCTCTATCACCTTTCATTTCAAAAAACAGTTTAACCATCTCGGTATAATCACCACAGCATATTAAATGGTGATTTCCATAAGGGTTTTTCAAAAAGTAGTCGGTACTTTCAGCCAGCTTCATGGTGATTTGGGTCCGACACAGACTGTTTTCCTGACCGTTGCTCAAGATTGAGGCCGGAGAAATAAAGTAGTCGTCCATATTATTGCTCATTTTAAATACCGTGGCCTGCCCCAAAGGTATCTGCCCTCGAACACCGATCCCCTGTCGGGTTTCAAAATGGGTATCCAGCTCAACATTGGCAGCCATATTCCAAGGGAGTGTACAATGGGCCATGACCACCTCATTTTTATCGGCATTAATTCTGGCAGGGTTTGCCATGAATACCGGCTGATCAGATAATTTGTTGAGTAGCAGCATAGAAATTACAGCAGGTATGTCTCCTTCACATCCAGCTACTATGTTTTCAGAGTTGAGAAAAGACAGTGCTAAACATCCGGTACCATAATTATTGACCACCAGATCAAAACAACGAATGGTTAAGGCCTGCAAATTGTATTTGTTAATGATAATTTTCAGCACTTTATAAACTGTATTGGCTCTGGTCACTTCTTGCTGGTTATAGGCTTTAATCGCTCTGTGCTTATTATAAGCTGTTTTTACAGTAGCCTCATCTATTTCTTTCCAAATGCTGTATACCTCATTCAGATCAATATCAATCAGTTCTATCCCCAAACGCTGCTCTACTTTCTGATAATCTACCTCAGAAGCGATGAGCCAGTCTGAAGGCCGGCCAATCACCCCTATTCTCGTATCTTTCAGTTTCTCAAGGGTCATTTTTACTTTAGTGATCTGATACAGTCTATCAGCTATGTCCTCAGCACTACCATGCAGTACTTCAGCCTTGCTGCCCTGCTGAGTTATGTAAGAATGCATTTCCAGGGCAGCTGGCAGGGAATTGTGTTTATCAGTGGTCAGTAAAAAATAAAATCTCTGTTCTTTATCAAACTGCTCTGCGAAGTAGTTTTCTACTCCTCCCGATTTTACATACCACACCTCAAGATCAGCTTGTTTTTTAGATTTTTCACTGACAAACCTGATGCCCCTGTGTAATGCTGCGGACTCCAGTTGGTTATTGAACTCTGATAAGGTTTTATTGATAAACTCCTTATCATGAATCTCTGACAAGAGTGTTTTCAAACGAATAATCATTGCTCTTCTCCCTTAAAATCAAGTATTAAAATCAGATAATCATCGTAATGAACCTTGGCATTATTCTGATTAGTTACATATGGAATAATACTGTCTAACATATCTTGGGCCGGGAGTTTTCCATATTTCTTAACCAGTTCTGGTAGATTAAATTCAGAAGGCATCATGTCTAACAGGCCGTCTGTATAAAGTACCAGCTTATCCCCGATTTCGTATCTTAACGCTTTCTCCTCATATTTAGTAACATCGATATCTACTCCTAACATCACCCCTCGGGTTTTAACCGGTACAACTTCTTCTGTCTTTAAATGGTACATTAGTGGCGGCTCATGGCCCGCATTGGCAAAGATTATTTCCTGTAAATCGACATCAATAGCCAGATAGCAGGCGGTAGCTAAATAGGGCAGATTAGTTCCTTCTTTTTCACACAAGCGCTCGTTGAGGGTTTCCAGTGTTTCTGAGGGCTTGATACGACCAAAGCCCATCATTTGAGTGCTGGCTATAATATCGCTCATAATCAATGCAGCAGCCGGACCCTTGCCGACAACATCTCCAACCAAAAGACCACAGTGGCTAAGGTCGGTTATTTCACGAGCCCTTTTATGAAAAAATGTGGTGCCTGGTAAAATAATACTGCAGAAATCTCCTCCCAACTGCCATAAAGGTTCATATTTAAATGCAATGTCAACGTTTTTAATCTCATTACCGTTAGGCAGAGTTCGAGCTTGAATCTGCCTGGCAATTTGGAGCTGATGCTCTAATTCCATTTCTCTTTTTTCGTTAATCTCAGTGGCTTGAATCAACTCTGACTGCAGTCGTTCGATTAAGCGACTCCAGTTAGCAACATACAAAACATAGGTTAGGGTGACAAAATAATATAAGTCAAAATATAGTCCATACAAATTGTAGAACTCTTTGGAAATTAGATAAGACCCCAGAGAAAAGATATGAAAGCCGAAGCCAATAATTGAGAGTAGTCTTAAATCACTGCTGTGATGCCTGTAGGTTGAAAAAAAGAAAAAAGGCCAGATAATGAGCTGTAGCGCAGCTGCTAATAAAAATCCTAAAATGGCTCTTTCCCGATGCTCAAAGAATAAAATTATGGCGTAGGCGCTGATACAGGAACCTGCTAAAGCAAAATAGACTTTTTTATTACTGGCATAATAAACAGATACCGCAAAAATAAACAGGGTAATATAAAAAGCCTCGGTTATGTTGACAATGACAAAATTAAATAAATTCTGATCACTGTAATCGATTATTGGCAAACTGAGGATTAAAATGATAAAAATTAGAAAAAACTTCTTTTGCTGTTGAATCATTGCTAAATAACTCCCTCGCGGTACTGAATAGCTTCGGCAATATGGCGCTCATTTATTATATCAGAGTCGGTTAAATCGGCAATAGCTGAAACTTTTAAATGATAGCATAAGCCCTCTGGCGGTCCACAACCAAATGACTTATTCTATTGGTTCCCTACCTTTCCCTGCTCTATTTTCAGCTTTTCTATCTCCTACAATATTATCTTTAATCAGTTATTGGCATTGACGTATTTAATACCTCCATAGCCTGCTTGTCTTTGTCCATTTCAAAAATGATTTCTTTTACTGTTTCTTGCCCAAACTAAAAAGCCCAGTCTCCATGCTTAAAGATATGTACTTCACTGCCGTCTTTTTCAACACCTATTATACTCAGGTCTTTTGAGCCAATCATAAAGTCAACATGAGTCATGGAGTTGTTAACACCCCTAGCTTCCATTTGAGTATCGCTGAGTGATTTTCCGTTTTCAACACAGTCTGGGTAAGCTCTGCCCAGGGCAAAATGGCAGCTGGCATTTTCATCATATAAAGTGCTGTAAAACATTACTCCCATCTCAGAAATCGGAGAGCTATGGGGAACCAAAGCGACCTCACCTAAAAAGCTTGCACCTTCGTCAATATTAAAAATATTATCCAAAACACCCTTTCCTGTTTTTGCAGAATAATTAACTACCTTGCCATTTTTGAACTCAAACTTAAAGTCTTCAACTAATTGACCACTATGGTTAAGGGGCATCGAACTGACTAAGGTACCGTCTACCTGATATTTGTGGGGTGTACTAAAAATTTCTTCTGTCGGTAAGTTGGGGATAAACTCAAATCCATCCGGGGTCTTACTCGAGACACCTACCCAGATATGGTTTTCTGGCATCCCTATTGTTAAGTTTGTTCCTAAGCTATTAGTGAATTTTATTTGCTTAAACTGCTTTTTATTTAAAAAGTCTTTTCTGATTTCAATCTTTTCTTTATGGGTATTCCATGCGCCAACTGGGTCTTTCTGATCTAAGCGAATCGCCTTTATTACCAGTTTCCATAATTCCTTTAACGCTTTGGCCTCCTCTAAATCAGGAAATACTTTACGAGCCCAGTTTATCGATGGATAAGCTACAACAACCCAGGGGCATTTTCCTTTCATAACTATATCCATATAGTTTTTAAATGCTTTACTGGTTGCTTTTTGAACCTCTCCCATCTTCTTAAGATCTGACCCTTGATAAAGATCTGGGTCTATTGAAGCGATGCTGATCATTGTGGCATTCTTTTGGGCATAATACTCCCGAGAAGCTATCTTGTAGTCAGGTATATCTGTTAAAACTTCTTCAGCAGTGTTATCTAATCTTATTTTACTAAACTTGTCGTCACTGTATTTAATCTCAACTTCTTTGGCCTGGCGCTGATAGGCTAAGGTGGCAATTTGCCTGGCAAATTCAGCACATTCAACAGGCGAATAAATCACAACTGTCTGGCCTGTACTGACATTCACAGCAAATTCTACAATAAGTTTGGCATAATCTTGTATTGTTTTTTTATTCATTTAATCGTCTCCTCAGGTATTTTAAAACTCTATTGCCTATTATACACTATAACTAAAGCCAAGCCCTTTTTTGCTAAGCTATTATATCAATATTTTTAATGTTATTATTAAAATAGTCATCAAGCTTAAACTGACTGATTTTCTCTGGCCTTTTTGATGTATCGCCTTTAGTACAAAAAAGAAACTGCGCACTATTTTTCTAGCGCCGCAGCCCCTTAATCTTTCTTATTTGAGCATAAACCTTTAACGAGTTGTAGAAATTTTATTTACCAGTCCTAAAAATCTAACCAATGATCATCTACTATATCAAATCTGACTTTTCTAACAAGCGAGTTATCATACTGGCTGCTTCCGCGCGGGTAATATTATCCTTAGGTGCCAGCAGCTTACCATTGCGGCCGGTTACAATACCTGCTTTGACACAGGCTGCCACGCTGTTTCTGGCATAATCTGCTACCCGCTCTCCATCCTCAAAGCTGGACAGCAGCTCTTCAACCTCATCACTGTTCAGGTCTAATTCCATCTCAGTTATTTTCATGGCTCTGGCAATAATGGTCATGGCCTGTTCCCGAGTTATTTTATCCACAGGCCTAAACTCACTATTGAGATAACCGGATATTATCTCGTGCTCATAGGCAGCAGCAAGAGTATTATAATACCAGGCAGTAGAGGGAACATCTTGGAAGAGGTCCTTATCTGAATCTGAGCCCCTGAGGCCCAGCGCTCTCACCACCATGGTTACAAATTCGGCCCTGGTTACATCCCTGTTGGGCTCAAATCGATTATCCCCAATACCGCTAACAATGAGCCTGGATCCCAAGTTATTAATGGTTTCCTGCGCCCAGTGGTTTTGGACATCACTAAAAGCTACCTTATTCCCGATCACCGTATATACACTGTTTGTTAAGCTACTTATCCTGGCATAGTTTTTACCATCAAGGGTGATGATAGCCATGGGCACAGGTGAGAAGCTGCCATCTGCATGAAGAACCAGTGCTGTATACACTGTATTGGGGTCTAAAACATCCGGTAAGGCAATCATGCGCTCTACGTAGCTGTTGTACTTAGCAACTACGACCGTCTTACCATCCTCTGTGGCAGAAATATTAAACTCCACTGGCTGGACGATTAGCTGATAATTGTGTTTCTTTACTTTATCTTCAATTATCCTGTTGATCTCTACAGTTGGCTCTGATACTTGAATATCTAAAACAATCTCTGCCTCCGGAGAACCCAGTTCCTGGACGATATTCTCCATATTTATGGCCGCTACCGGCACAGTATACACAACATTTTGGGTCTTAATCTCTAAAACAGCTTCGTTTTCAGCCATGTTTTGAACTGTTTCGCCAGTTAGCTGGGTAATTACCGTATCACTTGCATCATTAACGGCTACTGTTACCGTAGGATTACTACCCTCTTCCTGCAGTACGTCCTGTACTTTTTCCTTATCTAAAGTAACTGTAACAACCGTTTTAGGGCCCTCTTGGGTAATCACTTCTGTTGCTAAGTTTTGGGTCTCGCCGTTTACTAGGACGGCCGCAGGCTCTTCCACTTCTGCGGGCTGTGAGGGCTTAGTTGACGGTGAAGACGATGTTGGCTTATAGGGCGTCACCCGGTTTGAAGGCTCTGATACCAGACCTTCTCCATTAACATTGACCGCTTTTACCGTAAAAGTATAGGCTGTGCCATTAGTTAATCCGGTTACAGCTATAGGACTACTTGCGCCAGACCCTATTACCCCACCAGGACTTGCGGTAACAAGATAGCTGGTAATGGAAGCGCCTCCATCATCTGCAGGTGGGGAAAACCTGATTGTTGCGCGACGATTACCAGCAGTTGCCGTGACAGCTGTCGGTGCTCCTGGAAGTAAAGCATCCGTATAATAGGCTGTATAGGTAGTATCTGCGGTAATCATCTCTAAAGCTAGTTGATCTGATGTCAGCTGGGTAGCCCCACCATCACTGCTCCAATAGGCAAACACGTAGCCAGCATCGGCTGTCACTGTCGGAATATTAATAGGAGAACTATTATGATAAACCACTTCTGAGCTACTGCTAAGGGTGCCATGGTCGCCTTGTTGATAGGTTACCGTATAGCTATTTGCTTCAGGTAAGGTCACTATGGCACTAGTAATTTCTGCATCTCCTGTTAAGCCCGATGCATTAAAGGCCAATTGGGCCCCGGATACCTTAGAATTATTGATGGCTCTAAGGTCTAAAAAGCTAACTACTCCATATTCTGCTGTTAGAGTTGTATTGCCAATCAAAGACCAAAGACCTTTATCATGTTTAGAGGCAGTAATTTGAGTGCTATTGTCCTTAGTACAGTAATTGCCATAATAATCCAGAAGAGACACTGCTGGCTGCTTGTGGAAAGGACCTCCATTAAAAGAGGGAGGCTCGATATCCTCATAAATAGCTATCGAAGCTATGTCTCCATGATCTAAGGTAAAGATTAAGTCATTGGTAGCAGGGGTGCTAACTCCCTCAATATCGAAAGCTATAACTCGAGGACCAGCCTTATTAAGGCTTAGAGCTACACTTGCTACCCCATCTGTAAAGGAAACGCTGATGGTCTGTCCTGTAACCGAGTTGGCATCCAAATCTACCCCATTAAAGTAACCATATGTACCATTAGGTGCTGCTCGAACACCAGATATGGTCACATTCCTGGAACCTGCAAAACTGGTATCAGTTAAGCCAAAGCTGTTTTTAACGGTTAAGGTAATACTATTATCTGCACCAACTGTGGGTAGCATGGTAGTGGCTTTTGCGGTAGCGCTGGTTGCATCCTCTGTCAAGATTTTTTGGATGGAACCACCGATGTTGTTGGCTACATAAATATTTCCACTACTGTCCAGGTCTATTCCTCTGGGAGAACTAAAACCTGAGCCCAAGATTACAATATCTCCCTGGCCTCCCACTATCATTTTCACTCTATCAGTAAATCTTTCTGTAACAAAAATATTCCCGCTGCTGTCTACTACTATCCCCGCAATGTTGTTAAAACCCGATCCCACAGTTACTACATTACCATTTGTATCAATTTTTTTAAGCTGACTATTGTTCCATTCTGCTACATAAATATTTCCGTCACTGTCTAAGGCGACTGCTCCCGGATTGCTAAACTTGCCTGCCCCTATCTCCGTGATAGTTCCATCGTTAGCATCTATTCTTTGGATAGCATTATTACCGGACTCTGTAAAATAAACATAGCTGCCATCGGGGTTAACTGCAACATTGTTATAATACCCTTCTCCCGGACCCCAGATTGTGCTAACCACTCCCTCGTTATTGATCATTTTTATTTTTTTATTGACGGTATCTGCTATATAAACATTGTCGTTATTATCTATGGCAATATCCATTGGGGTCTGCAAATCTAAATCTTCCAAAGTTGTATTGTCCCAGGTTATGGAATGATTGCCCTCTGAATCTAGTATAATAACACGATCATTATCACCATCAACTGCATAGATGTTACCCTCGCTGTCAACTCCCATACTCCTGATACCAGTAAAATCATAATCAAATGTTGTGATTTTAGGATAAGCCATTATCGGATCGCCAGCTAGCGGCATGGCACTGACTACCACAGATTTCGGAGTTTCACCCTCGGAAGTGACAGCTGTTACTGCATAGTAATAGGTCGTGCCATTGGTCAATTCCGCTACCTGATAGGTAAGTACTGATCTATTTACATTTGCCAGCACTTCGCCATAGGAGCCTGATACTGTTGACTGGTATATCTTATATTCTGTAGCCCCTTCTCCCCCACTCCAGTGCAAATCAACAGTTCTGCTACCAGCAACGGCTGATTCGATAACTGGTACCTGGGTGTAATAGGCCGTAAAAGTGATATCAGCAGTAATCGTCTCTGAAGCCAGTTCTGTTGATGTTAGCTTGTTTTCCCCACCATCGCTACTCCAGTAGGCAAATCCATAACCAGCATCGGCAGTCACTGTCGGAATATTAACAGGAGAACTATTATGATAGACCACTTCTGAGCTACTGCTAAGGCTGCCATGGGCACCTTGTTGATAAGACACCGTGTAGCTATTTGCTGCCGGTAAGCTCACCTTAACACTTGTTACTTTTATAAGTCCTACGTTAAAGGCCAACTGGGCATCGTCTATCTGAGGATTATTGATGGCCCTAAGGTCTGTAAAACTTGCCACTCCATCCTCAGCTATTACAGTTGTGGAGCCAGTCAATGCCCAATCTCCTGTATCTTCTTTGGAAGCAGTAATTTGAGTGCTACTGTCATTAATGCAGATATTGCCATAGGCATCCTTTAAGGTGACTTTGGGTTGACTATCAAAATTACCCCCATTGGATAACGGTGCTGTTATGTTTTGAGTCAGTTCCATGAAATCTACTGTACCAGGAGTTGGTGTGATACTCAGATTATTGGTTTCAGGCGGGGTCACCCCTTCTATACTAAAGGCTACAATTTGAGCACCTGCTTTGTTCAAGCTTAGGGACGGAGTGGCTACACCATCTGTAAAAGTAACACTGATTGCCTGCCCTGTCCTCGAGTTTACATCCAACTCTATGTCATTAAAACGTCCATAGGTGTCATTAGGTGCTGCCTCAATACCTGATATGATTACATTCTTTGACCCACTAAAGCTTATATCTGTCATACCAAATGAATCCTTAACGGTCAATATGATGGTATTGGCTGCTCCAACAGTAGGTTCCAGTGTATCGGCTTCTGCTGTAGCCATAAGTGTGTCGTCAATCATTTCTTTTACTGTTACTACAAATGCCTTCGTGTCACTGGCTGCTCCCTTTGTTATTGTTGCTATTAGAGTAATTTCTTTGTCACCTTCTCCATAGGTTGGTCTATTTACCTCTCCTAATGGTGTCACATATATTTCTTCACTACTGGACCAGCTTATTGCTGTTCCATTGCTTCCTGCTGTAACAAGGTTTAGGTTGGTAGTTATATTGTTTAATGAGCTGTTGCTACCCCTGATAACTGTCTCTGTAAGGGTTGCTTTATCCGCAGCTACCGCCTGTGCATCACTCTGAAGCTGTTCTTTTACTGTTACTACAAATGCTTTCGTGTCACTGGCTGCTCCCTTTGTTATTGTTGCTGTTAAGGAAATTTCTTTATCGCCTATTCCATAGGCTGGTCTATTTACAGCCCCTGACACTGTCACATATATTTCTTCGCTGCTGGACCAGCTTATTGCTGTTCCATTGCTTCCTGCTGTGATAAGGTTTAGGTTGGTAGTTATGTTATTTATTGAGCTGTTACTACCCCTGATTACCGCCTCTGTAAGGGCTGCTTTATCTCGTACTACTGCTTCCCCATCACTTAAAGCTGTTTTTATATCATACAGGCTTATGTCATGTTGGGTATTTCCACTGCTGCCTTCGCAAACCAGATATACATCATATTCTGTGTCCTCGATCAGCCCGGTAACTACCACTGATTTTTCTGTAACTGCTTCCAGCGCCATATTTCCACTTTTGACTGCGTCGGCTCCCGTACTGTCTTGCCCAGCCATTACCTGCTCTACACTTGGCATAGCTGCTCCATCTACTAATACTACATAGTAGGCTGTTCCTGCTTCGTCTATTTTCACCCTTATTGTAAAACCTTCTGGCGTAGGCGTATCTACCTTGGGGTAACCTTCTGTATATTCTGGAGGTAGATTTGGAATAAACCTTTGGACTCGATGGTTAGCAGCTCCATCTGCCACATACACATTTCCGGCAGTATCCACTGCTATTCCATTTAGGTAATCGAACTGACCATCTCCGCTACCGTGGCTACCCCACTTGGCAATAAAAGTCCGATCTGAAGCAAACTTTTGGATTCGGTTGTTATGTGTATCTGCTACATAAACATTCCCGGCAGCATCCACTCCAACTCCCTTTGGGTATCTGAACTCACCGTCTTCTATGCCTTTACTTCCCAATTTAGTTAAATATTTTCCCTCTGAATCAAACTTTTGGATTCGATGGTTTTCCCATTCTGCCACATATACATTTCCTACAATATCCACTGCTATTCCGTGTGGAAGCTTAAACTGACCATCCTCATCACCAAATTCTCCCCATTTAGTTAAATAATTACCTTCTGAATCAAACTTTTGGATTCGGATGTTTTTCGAATCTAATACATAAACATTTCCGGCAGTGTCTACCGCTACTGCAATTGGGAGATTAAACTGACCATCTCCACTACCATGGCTACCCCACTGCGTAAGATAAGCTCCATTTGAATCAAATTTCTGAATTCGGTAGTTATCTGTATCAGCTACATACACATTTCCTCCAGCATCCACTGCTATTCCGTGTGGTTGATCAAACTGACCATCTCCACTACCAGCACTTCCCCATCTAGTTAGATATCTCCCCTCTAAATCAAACTTTTGGATTCGATATTTATTGGTATCTGCTATATACACATTTCCTGCACCGTCCACTGCTATACTACTTGGGTTATTGAACTGACCGTCTGCACTACCATTGCTTCCCCATGCTGAATCAAAGATATAGCTACGTGCTGCAAAAACTGCGGTATCCAGTGTTTTAATATCTCTTTGCGTTACTTCCTCTTGTATTGCCCCATTGCTGTCCTCACAAACCATATATATATTATAGTTTGTATTTTCACTCAACCCGGTCACTACCACTGATTTTTCTGTATCTGCTTCCAGGGTAATGTTTCCGCTTTTGACTGCACCGGCTCCCATACTGTCCTGCCCAGCCATTACCTGCTGTACACTTGGCATAGTCGATCCAGCTGCTAATACCACATAGTAGGCCGTTCCTGCTTCGTTTATACTGGCCCTTATTACAAATCCTTCTGTTATTGGCGTATCTACCTTGGGGTAATCTGCTGTATATGCTGGCGGTAGATTTGGAATAAACTTTTGGATTCGATGGTTATTGGCATCTGCCACATACACATTTCCTGTAACGTCCACTGCTACTCCATTTGGGCTATTGAACTGACCCTCTCCATTGCCTTCACTTCCCCACTTCATCAGATAATTTCCATTTGAATCAAACTTTTGGATTCGGTTGTTAAATGAATCTGCCACATACACATTGCCTGCAGCATCCACTGCTACTCCATGAGGGTGACTGAACTGACCATTCCCACTACCAGTAGAACCACTTCCCCACTTCGTAATAAATATTCCATTTGAATCAAACTTTTGGACTCGATTATCAAACTCGGCCACATACACATTTCCTACAGCATCCACTGCTACTCCAGATGGGTAACTAAACTGACCGTCTGCACTACCATAGCCTCCCCACTTCATAATAAAGTCTCCATTTGAATCAAACTTTTGGATTCGATGGTTGCCCATTTCTGACACATATACATTTCCTACAGCATCCACTGCTACTCCAAATGGGGCATCAAACTGACCGTCTGTACTACCTTCACTTCCCCACTGCTTCATAAAGTCCCCATTTGAATCAAATTTCTGGATTCGATGATTACTCCTATCTACTACATATGTATTTCCGGCAGCATCCAGTGCTACTGAAGTTGGGTATTTGAACTGGCCGTTACCGCTCCCATGGCTGCCCCACTGCTTTATAAAGTTCCCATTTGAATCAAATTTCTGAATTCGATGATTATTCCTGCCTACTACATATGTATTTCCGGCAGCATCCAGCGCTACTGAGGTTGGGTATTTGAACTGGCCGTTTGCATTGCCTTCACTTCCCCATGCCGAATCAAAAACATAGCTTTTTACTGCAAAAGCTGTGCTATCCAGTGTTTTAATATCTCTTTGCACTGCTTCCTCCTGTATTGCCCCACTGCTGTCCTCACAAACGATATATATATCATAGTTTGTGTTTTCACTCAGCCCATTCACCACTACTGCTTTTTCTGTATCTGCTTCCAGGGCCATGTTTCCGCTTTTGAGCGCACCGGCTCCCACACTGTCCTGCCCAGCCTTTACCTGCTTTACACTGGGCATAGCTGATCCATCTGCTAATATCACATAGTAGGCTGTTCCTGCTTCGTTTATACTGGCCCTTATAACAAACCCTTCTGTTACAGGCGAATCTACCTTGGGGTAACCTGCTGTATATTCTGGGGGTATATAGGGAACAAACTTTTGAATTCGCTGGTTATCTTCTTCTGCTACATAAACATTACCTGCAGTATCCACTCCTATTCCGTTTGGGTTGTTGAACTGACCCTCTCCGCTCCCAGGGCTACCCCACTGGGTAAGATAAGTTCTATTTGAATCAAACTTTTGGATTCGATGATTATTACGATCTGTTACATAAACATTTCCGGCAACATCTACTCCAACTCCAGATGGACTATAGAACTCACCGTTTCCGATTCCATAGCTGCCCCACTTCTTATCAAATTTTCCACTTGAATCAAACTTTTGGACTCGATGGTTGCCCACTTCTGCCACATAAACATTTCCTACAGCGTCTACTGCAACTCCAGATGGGTAATTTAACTCACCGTCTGCACTACCTTCGCTACCCCACTGGGTAAGATAAGCTCCACTTGAATCAAACTTTTGGATTCGATAGTTACGTGCATCGACTACATACACATTTCCTGTAACATCTACTGCTACTGCAAGAGGGGTATCAAACTGACCATCTCCACTGCCAGCACTTCCCCACTGCGTAAGATAAACTCCTTCTGTACTAAACTTCTGAATTCGATTGTTACCTGTATCTGCTACATACACATTACCTTTACCATCCACTGCCACTCCATGTGGGGTACTAAACTCACCGTCTGCACTACCAGCACTTCCCCACTGCGTAAGATAAGCTCCTTCTGTACTAAACTTCTGGATTCGATTGTTATTCGTATCTGCTACATACACATTACCCGCAGTATCCACTGCCATTTTGTTTGGCTTATCAAACTGACTTTCTGCGCTACCATTGCTGCCCCAGGCAAAGAGATAGTTATCTACCTCAAAATCCGTATTTACCGGTAAGGTAACCATTGCACTTAATACTTCTGCTAAACCTGTTGCCTTAAAGGCAATCTGGGCGCCTTCTATCTGAGGACCATTTACGGCGGCAAGGTCTGTAAAGGTTATGACCCCATTTACTGCTGTTATGGTTGATGTGCCTGTCAGTAACCAATAACCAACGTCGGGATCTTTTTTTGAAGCAGTGACTTGAGTGCTACTGTCATCGGTAGCTATGTTGCCATATATATCCTTTAAGAATACTATTGGCTGCCTGTCAAAACTACCTCCCTCGGAAGTTATATCCTGGCTGATTTCCATGAAATCTGCTGTTTCAGGGGTTGGTGTAAGGCTTAGGTTATTTGTATTTGCTGTAATTAGCCCTGCTATACTGAAGGCTATGGTTTGTGCTCCTGCCTTGTTCAGCCTTAAAGTCGGACGGGCTACTCCATCTGTAAAAGAAACACTGATTGTCTGTCCTATTGTCGAGTTGACATTCAACTCTATCCCATTAAAACCTCCGTATGTACCGTTCGGTGCGGCTAGTACACCGGATATGGTTACATTCTTTAAGCCACTAAAGCTGGTATCTGTCATATTAAAAGAATTCTTAACGGTCAATGTAGTGGTAATGTCTGCTCCTACAGCAGGTTCCAGGGTATCGGCTTCTGCTGTAGCCATAACTGCGAGCTTGACGTAATAGGCCGTATAGGTGATATCAGCGGTAATCACCTCTGAAGCCAGGTCTGTTGATGTTAAGGTATTTACCCCCCCATCGCTGCTCCAGTAGGCAAATTCATAACCAGCAGCTGCTGTTACGGTGGGAACAGATGCCGGTGAGCCCAGATATTCTACTGTTTCGGAATTGCTGTTGACTGTGCCATGGTCGCCCTCATTATAGGTTACTGTATACTCTGCTATCGGTAAGGTAATCGTTGTGCTCATTACTTCTGCTACTTCCTCTAAATCTAAGGCCTTAAAGGCCAGCCGGGCATTGGTTACCTGAGGATTATTAATGGCTCTCAGGTCGGTAAAGCTGGCTTCTCCAGCTACTGCTGTTATAGTTGTGGTACCAGCCAGGGACCAGTCACCCGAATCATTTTTAGAGGCAGTGATTTCAGTGCTGCTGTCATTGGTACAGATATTGCTATAGGCATCCTTTAAGGTGACTTGGGGTTGACTGTTAAAATTACCGCCATTGGACAACGGCACTGTTATATTTTGTGTTATTTCCAGATAATCTACTTTTTCAGGAGTTGGTGTGATGCTCAAAAGACTGGTAGAAGGGGTGCTTAACCCTTCAATATCAAAGGCGATAGCTTGAGCTCCAGCCTTGTTAAGGCTTAATGCCGGATGCGCTACCCCTTCTGTAAAAGTGACAGAAATAACTTGCCCAGTCTCTGAGCTGGCAGCCAAATCTATCGTGTTAAAGCGTCCATATGTATGGTTAGGAGCCGCCTGAACACCAGCTATAGTAACATTCTTTGCTCCACTAAAGCTGGTATCAATAGCACCGGAGGGATCTAGAACTGTTAAGGTAATGGTATTGTCAGCACCTGCCAGGGGAGTGTTGGAAGCAGCCACTGCTGTAGCCACCTGATAATAATAAGCTGTATAGCTAATATCTGCGATAATCGTCTCTGAAGCTACCTCTGCGGGTGTCAACTTAGACACCCCGCCATCGCTGCTCCAATAGTCAAATGCATAGCCAGCATCTGCCGTCACGGTGGGAACAGCTGCCGGTGAGCTTTCATAGTTTACAGTTTCTGAATTGTTGCTTATCGTGCCATGGTCGCCCTGATAGTAGGATACTTTATACTCTGCTATCGGCAAGGTGACTGTTTTACTTTTTACTTCTGGTAAATCCAAGGCATTAAAGGCCAGTTGGGCATTAATTACCTGAGGATTATTGATGGCCCTCAGGTCGGTAAAGCTAGCTTCTCCAGCTACTGCTGTGATAGTTACAGTACCGTCCAGGAGCCAGTCGCCGGTGTCTTTTTTGGAGGCAGTGATTTCAGTACTGTTGTCGTTGGTACATAAGTTACCATATTTGTCCAGTAAATTAACTATAGGTTGCTGAGCAAAAACGCCGCCATTGACCGAAGGATTATCGATATTCTGAGCTATAGCCAGTGAAGCTGCTGATTCATGGACTGGGGTAATGCTCAAAACATTGTTGGGAGAGGTGCTTACGCCCTCTATATTGAAAGCGATAGTTTGAGCTTTTGCACTGTTCAGGCTTAAAGCAGCATTAGCTACTCCATCAGTAAAGGAAACACTGATACTTTGCCCGGTTTCTGAACTGGCATCTAAATCCACCCCATTGAAGCTGCCATAGGAACCGTCAGGGGCCGCCAGTACCCCCGATATGATGACATTCTTAGTTCCGTTAATGCTGGTATCGGTCTCATTCACCAGACTCTTAACTGTTAAGGTAACGGTATTGTCGGTCCCCACAGTTGGTACCACAGTAGTAGCTGCTACATCCACCTCTTTACCCATTTTCATTACGACATTACCATTGTAGTTTGTTACATAGAGACTGTCGTTATTATCTATTGCCAGACCATATGGACTGGCAAAACCTGAGCTTAAGGTCAATACATGCCCTCCACTGGCATTCATTATTTGAATAACATCATTAGCAGAATCAGCCACATAAATATATCCGTTACTGTCTACAGCTACACTTTTGGGAGCATTAAAACGCGTGCTAAAGGTTATAAGCTCACTGCCATCTAAATTCAATATTTTAAGGGTACGTTCTACATCTAAACTTACAACATAGATCTTGCCACTAGCTACTGTTATACCGAAAGGCTGGTAACAAAAGAAAATAGTTTGAGCATTGATGCTGTCTTTAGCTATTTTTTTAACTGCATTATTACCGGTATCTGCCACATAGATATTACCACTACTATCCACAGCCAGGCCTTCAGGATTTTTTAAACCAAGGCCTAACGCTGTTAAAAAAGTACCGTTCTTATCTAGTTTAATTACATAAGAATCAGTTCTAGATACTGTTGCGTAAATATTTCCACTGCTATCTAATGCGATACTATTTAGTGATTCATTGTATGTAAACAGGGTTGATATATTATCTCCACTTGCATCCATTTTTTTAATGATGGACGATGAATTACCATCCAAAACATAGATATTTCCACTATTATCCACAGCCACACTTTTAGGGTTAACAAACCCAGATCCCAGGTTAGTAATAGCTGGCTCGGCCATTGCTAAGGGAGAAATTAGGCTGCTAAAAGTGGCTGCTACAGCCAGAAAGAACACCGCTATTTTTAAAATATTATTAATTGATTTCGACTTCATTTTACAGATCCTTTCATAATCATTTAAAGCGATTTAGTTATAGTTTATTGTAGCGAACCAGCCTTACAAATTTCTTACATTTAACAGTGAAAGAGGTTAGTCGTTGCGCTGCGCTGCACTTGGGTAATCGTTACGCTGGTTTAAAAGGTAAAATCAGACCATTATCGTCAGTTTGATTAATAGACTCTTAAACTTTTTCACTTAACTCAATTGCGAATCTTGTATATGGATTTAGTAAAAAAACCTGAAGCTCTTGGAGGTTCAAGAGCTTCAGGCTTAGGGTTATAACGATTAAAGCAGAGCGGTTTGTTATCTGGCCAAGTGAAATAGCTTGTTGTAGATTATTACCAAGTTATCTGATATCGTGCTAAAAAGCCAACCGTTTTTTTATATACTGCAAGTCATCCTCATTTAAATAATACTTAACTTCTCTATACAGGTTTTTCAATCTATCAATAAGCTTGTTGTCCAGATAATAAGCCATAACTCTTTTTACGAGATCGGTGTAATGACTGTAACAAAACTCTCTTTCCTCAATATTCCAGGTATACGATTTATCTCCAAACAAATCTCCTTGGTAGAGAGAGATAACCCTTTCGAACTTGGCTAAAGTAGCTTCATTTAGCTGCTTCCTTTGCTTAACAAAGTCCTCAAACTCGTACAAATCACAGAAACTACCCTCTAAAGACAGGTAGTAGGTGCCCAGCTTATTATTGATACTAACCTTTACCCCTGCTTCACTCAGGGTTTTCTTTAGTCTAAAAATTGTGGTGTATAAATTCTGCTGGGATTTCCCCAGCTCAGATTCTCCCCACAGAATATCGATAATTTTCCACTTAGATATTCCCTTTATTCTATTTACAATCAGTAATGCCAACAGTTCCTCAACCTTAGAGGTTGTCCATTTAACTTTACTGTTATCTTTGTTATAGATGCTAAACTCCCCCAACAGCTTGATGCGAACACTTTTATTTTGGGGTTGATTCCCTCTTTTGCTAATTCTGGATAACCGGCGCAAAGTCTCAGCAATACTATCCCTGTCAACCGGTTTTAAGATATAGTTAACAGCATTTATTCTAAAGGCATGGATTGAATATTGCTCGTAGGCAGTAACAAAGACAATATCCAGATCATTATCAAACTCTACCAGTCTTGTTCCCAACTCTATTCCGTTTAGCTCGGGCATTTCAACGTCTAAAAAGACAACATCAGGCTTTAATCTCTGGATTTCTGCAAGGGCCTCACTGGCGTCAGTGAACTTACCAATAATTTCCACTTTGCCGCTTTGGAGTAATAGTCTTTCTAAGAGGTTTAGCACTAGAATTTCATCGTCGACAATTACAACCTTAAGCATTTTCATCCCCCTTTTCTGTTTTTATAGGAATTGTAAAAAATACTTTTGTGCCTGCTTCACTGGTCTCAAAGTTTAGCTGCTTATTATAAAACTCTTTCAGCCGATTATTGATATTTATCAGGCTTACCCCATTGCCTTTAAGCACATCACTCTTCAATTTACTCTGCCTGATCTTGGCTAATTGATACTCTTCTATGCCTTTTCCATTGTCTTCAACAGCTATACTAATACCTTCAGCAACTTTTTTAATGGTAAGCTTGGCCCTACCATTCTTTTTGTTTTTCAGAATACCATGTCTGAGAGCATTTTCGACCAAAGGCTCAATTACAAGAGGGATAATTTTAGCTGACAGAGCTGCTGGGTCAATCTCATATTCCATTTTTATCCTGTCGCCAAATCTCTCCCTTTCAATATTAACAAAGGTTTTGACCAGCTCTATTTCACTTGCTATTGTGACATAGTCAGATACATAATCTATATTAAAAGAGTCTTTAAGGTACTTTGATAGCTCTGTTAAAATTCTGCCTGCACGGTGACCATCAGTATAACAAAGGCTTATAATACTACTCATCGCATTAAAGAGGAAATGGGGCTTTATCTGAGCCTGTAAAAAAGCTATTTCACTCCGCTGCGCTTTCTGAGTGGTTTTATCCAGGCTGTAAAAGGCCTCCACTAATTTAGCTGACATTTCTTCATTTTTTTTATAGGCTTCAGAGTAGCGCATGGCTAATAAATAGACAAAACTCAGACAATGAAAGACTAAACATAAAAAGCCAATAGTAGCATCCTTTCTAACCCCAAAGGCATACAAAGCATGATCAACATGGTAGACAATGCTGGAAAACATGACCAATACAAAAATACTATCACTTTTTGGGGTATTCCCTAATCTTTTTCTCTTTAAATAGACATATAAGGATCTAAAGGATACACTAACTATTAAAACAAAGGAAAAACCAATGAGAGCTCTGGCAAATGTTAAAAAAACACTGACAGGAAAAAGTATGATTACCAAAATATATGTCCCAAAAACAGCTGCGATCATTTTGAATAATTTTTCGGGTAAAATCTTTGCCATTCTGTTCACCATCAATATTAAAAATATATTGATTGAACATAATGCTATATATCTCAGTTTAAATGTCCATGTCATAGAAAGATTTGGCAGAATAATATATAGTACTCTTTCACTTAAAAGAGAGCTTTGTAAGGCCAGGGAAATGCAGCAAAAAGCAAAGGGCATGATGGCGGGCTCTCTTTTGCGGTAGACATCAATAGAGATGTATAGAATAAGGTAAATCAAGCCTACTACCAGTATAATAGTAATAATGACCACTTCAAAGAAAATCTTTTTGTGACTATGTACCTGGATATCCTGCTGTTGCCCTAAGATTAGGGGTTTTCCTATTCCACCCACTAAGTAATGATAATTTGCCACCTGGATAATCAGCTCTACTGTAGTTCCTTCTATCTCAAAATAGCTCACTTGGGGTGAATTTCCCAGTAAAACAGTCTCTTCCGAGCTTGTAGGTTGACCGTCTTGGAGTATCAAGTTCCCGTTAATAAATATTTTACTGGCACTGCGAATGTTTTGCTTTCTAAGACCTAAAGATGTTTTTGATGGAACATTTACAATCCTTAGCCGATAAGTTGCATATCCTTCTGGCTGATACGTATTGCCACTTTGATCATGCAGCCAATGCCCAGGCACGTTTATATAGGTCGGTTGACTCAGAAGGTCATTTCCAAAATCAGCTGGCTCCAGCAGCTGATTCCAGTAGAACTCCCACTCCCCATCTAAGTTAATTAGTTGATGCTCGCCATAACTAGTCTCTGAAAGATCAATAACACCCTGTTTAGCGTACTCCACTTCTGTCTTTGGGACGCTAAAGATGAAAATCAGAACTATCATTATCAATAAAGTAGCAGCTAGAAAAATCGTTATAAAATTCTTCACGTTTCATTCCCCCGTCAAGAATAAGCCACAGTTGACCAGTCCTCATTACTCTGAAACTTGACGATGTGCTTACCCAAATCAACCCTATTCTTTTGTTATATTTGCATGATTTAAACCAAAGTAATAAATCTAGTTTTTTCAAGTATGAACGCTTACTGTGAACAGGCTGGTTTGGAATAAGCTTCAATAGAATTGGCCGGCTTTAATATGATTTGCTGGAAGTATATTGCGTTTACATCTATTATACACTGAAAAAGGTGGCTTGGATTGGAACTAATAGTCACTTGTTATTGGTACTGGAGCTTACTTACTGTTGGGTTGAGGGCTAAATTCTGCGGGTGAATGACTGTTAAATCATTTCTAAATAACTCCCTCGCGGTACTGAATAGCTTCGGCAATATGGCGCTCATTTATTATCTCGGAGTGAGCTAAATCAGCAATCGTTCTCGATACTTTCAAGATACGGTCATAAGCACGAGCACTGAATTTTAATTTTTCAAAGGCATCCCTGAGCAGCGATTCGGCAACATCGCTCATTTGACAGAACTGTTTAACTAAAGGCCGGCCCATGGAGCTGTTACAGTAGATATTATATTCCGCAAATCTTTTTAACTGAGTTGTTCGGGCTTGTTCCACTCTGCTCCTGATGGTTTGGCTGTCTTCTCCGGTGGCCTCGCCCGTAAGCTGAGTGTAAGTAACCCTGGGCACACTGACGTGGATATCAATTCTGTCTAACAGGGGGCCGGAAAGTTTCTGCAGGTATTTTCTAATCTGGCCCATACTGCAGGTACACTCCTTCTCGTCATCGCCATAATATCCGCACGGGCAGGGGTTCATTGAGGCAATCATCATAAACTGAGCCGGAAAAGTGCATGAATAACGGGCCCTGCTGATGGTGACATGCCCGTCCTCCAATGGCTGCCGCAAATGCTCCAGAGTATGTCTTGAGAACTCAGGCAGCTCGTCTAAAAACAATACCCCATGATGAGCCATGCTCACCTCGCCGGGACGGGGCGTGTGGCCTCCCCCGATTAATCCGGCAAAAGATATAGAATGATGGGGAGATCGGAAAGGGCGCACTCTTACCAAGCCTCTGTCGAGCGAGGTGTAGTCTACGACACTGTGGATACGGGTAACATCCAACGCTTCCTCAATGCTCATTTGCGGCAGGATACCTGGTAAAGATCGAGCTAACAGGGTTTTGCCAGAGCCAGGAGGCCCAATCATCAAACAGTTGTGTCCTCCGGCTGCAGCTATTTCCAGAGCCCTTTTAACGTGCTCCTGGCCCTGAATATTTAAAAAATCCAAGTTGTCCTGGCTTTCAGAGCTGAGAAGCTGATCTGGCTGGAGGGGTTCCAATAGCTCATCTCCAAGTATCACATTGACCAAATGCCGCAGCGTTTTTACCGGGTATACTTGTAGACTGTCAATCAGAGCAGCCTCCCAAGCTGATTGACCCGGCGAATACAACACTGCATAACCGCTTTTAGCAGCTGCCATGGCAGCAGACAGCATGCCCTTGACAGCCCGCACCTCTCCGTTCAACGACAGCTCACCTATGATCATCGCTGAACTTTCCGGTACCGGGCACTGTCCGGTTGCCGCTAAAATACCAATTGCTATGGAGAGGTCAAACAGGGGTCCTTCTTTTTTTATATCAGCAGGAGCCAGATTAACCGTTATTTTAGTGCCTGGGTATTGATATCCGGAATTTTTGATGGCGGCCTTCACTCGTTCTCTCGCTTCTTTTACTGCGGCATCGGGCAGCCCGACAATCTCAAAACCAGGCATGCCTCTGGAGACATCTACCTCAACTTTTACTGGAAAGCCTTCGATTCCGACAACCGTACAGCCATTAACTATTGCTAACATCTCTTCCCTCCCTGGCATCTACTTCTGATAAGCAAAAGTATTCCTCTCCCAAAACTGACCATCTGCATATCCTTGGATACGCTTATCAGTCTCCGCATTGTTAAGCCTTTTTAAAGCTAAGCAACAGTAATATGGGTCTAACTCGATCCCTATAAATTTTCTGTCCAGTTTTTTAGCTACTACAGCAGTGGTACCTGACCCTAAAAAAGGGTCAAGAATGATATCCCCCACTTTACTGCTGGCCAAAATGATTTTAGCCAACATTTTTTCAGGCTTTTGGGTTGGATGAGGTGTATTCTCAGACATCGACCAAAATGGCACTGTTAAATCTGTCCAGATATTTGAAGGGCAGGTCATTCTATAACGGTCTCCAGCATGGTTTTCCTGCCAGTCCTTGGGCTTACCGGCAGCAGTGCGATACGGGGCAATCACTTTTTTTCGCAGCTTTACCGCATTGACATTAAAGTAATACTTATTGGAAACAGTACAGAACCAGATATCCTCACTGTTATTCTTCCAGTTTTTTTTGGCTCCTCTACCTTTTTCTCGTTGCCAGACTATCCTGTTCTGTATTTTCAGGTATCTGTTGGCAACCTCAAAAATAGCATTTGAAGTACTCCATTCGCTGCAAATATAAACCGACGCTGTGTCTTTTAACAGCGGAACCAGTGACTTAAGCCACAATTCAAAGATTTCCTGATATTTTTGATATGAGCGTGAATGAAAAACATTTGAGTTAAATGTTTTTGTGAGGTTGTAAGGGGGATCTAAAAAGAGTAGATCAACACTTTTCTCCGGCAGAAATTGAGTAACTGCCAATATATTTTGGTTGATTATACGGTTAGTAATCTCCTCAATGCCAACATTATGATTTAAGTTCAAAAGCCTTAATTCCAACTGTTCGATTTCTTCACTGCTCAGTCTAATTGTTTTATTTCTGGTACGATGCTCTACCATTTCCCACACTCCGTAATTCGTTATCATTTCGACATCAACGCTTTTAATTCGCTAATGTAGGTTACATATCCTCTCTTGTACAAAAAAATTAAGACTTTTTTAGCAGTTATTCCCACAAAGAAACCACTGGCAACTGCAGAGATTGCTAAAATGGGTAAATAAAAAAATATTCCAGAGGTTTTTACCAGCCAGGAGGCAATCAGCAGCTGGCCCATATTATGAGCCAGAGCCCCTACGACACTAATTGTCGGCAGACTGAAAAACCTGTTAGCCCTGAAGATTAAACCATACATAACTAACATGCTCAGCAAAGCTCCGCTTAAACTGAACCAAAATGCTGTAAAGCCAGCTACTAAAAAAGAGGTAATAAAGGTTCTGGCAATTGCCAAAAAAACAACCTCCACAGGAGGCAATGTAAATATTGTAACAATAGTTATTATATTTGCCAAACCCATTTTAACACCAGGTATGTTAGTCGGTAAAGGTAATATTCGCTCAATTAAGTACAAAACAATGGCCAGCGCCAAATAAAATGCAATTATAGATATTTTCTTAGTCCTGTTCATGCTTAAATCCTTATTTGACAATAAAATCAACCTCATTTTCAGCTGCCCTGATCTCGACCACAAAGCGATGAGGCAGACATACTATACTCTCACCGGCCGCCTTAATTTCACCTTGATGCACACAATTCTGATTAAGGCAATCTGCAGCTAAAATCTCTGCACCACTGCTGGTAATTTTAACAATGTTATAATGACCATTCCATTCAAAGGTGTATTCCCCGGCATTGTCCTCGGTCAAAGGGATCTCCTGGACCACTTCGCCATTTTGAATAACCACTGCCACTAGCTGGGCTTCGCGGGTTTTAAAATAGTCATAAGCAAGATAAACTACTGCTGCAATTAATAATAAAACGATCAGAATCTTATCACCTGATCTCATTGATTGAGAACCCCTTATCAACTATATTTAATCTGTCTTTTAACCCCTGTGTAATAATCAGGTCTTTATTGTGGGTCACAAACAGGGCCTCGGTATCTTCAATAGAGTTGATTAACTCTGCGCCTTTTTCAATACCCATGACGTACACGGCAGTAGACAGAGCATCAGCGTCTATGGAGTTCGACGACCAAATCGTCACTGAAGCCAGGCCATTATCAACAGGGTAGCCGGTTTTACAGTCAATCAGATGATGATACCTTTCATTATCAACAATCATAAACCGCTGATAGTCCCCTGAGGTAACAATTGCCCCGTCGGTTATCTCACAGGTAGCAAAATACCCTCTGGTAGCATCTATTGGATTTTCCAGGCCTATTACCCATGGTTGATGATCTAATTTGCCTCCCAGGGCTTGTATCCCCCCTCCTACACTGACTAAGGCGTGCTCTATCCCATCCTCTTTTAATAGTTTTATTACTTCGTCAGCGACATAGCCTTTAGCTATTCCGCCTAATTCTATACCTGCCTGGCTGTTCGTTAAATACGCCGTTTTCTCAACCTCATTTAATTCCAGGTACCTCGAACTACAGAACTGCTTAACCTCGTCAATTCTGGTGGCATCAGGAACCTGCGGCTGGTCAGAGCCGATGTTCCACAGTTCAACCAGTGGCAAAACCGTTATCTGGAAGGCATCATTGGATAGTTGGTGGTATTTTTCTGCAGCTTTTAGCACGGCATAGGTATCTTCACTGACCCTCACAGCATCAGTCCCGGCCAGATCATTGATTTGAGAAACCTCACTGTTGGGAATGGTTCTGCTCATCAGTTTCTCTATCTCAACAACCCGTTGCTCGATCTGATCAACAATCTGCTCATCATCTGTATAAGCATTGATTTCAATTATAGTATCCATGGCAAATATCTGCCTGGTCCTGATCGGCATTTCTCTACTGGCACAGCCGCTGAGAAGCATCAAAGACAAGCAGATTAATAGAAGCTTCTTATTCATTATTTTTCTCCATATTTTTGTCGACTTAATTTTATAACATCGAATGAAGGTTTTCAAATAACATTATCTAAATTCAGCATAGCTTAGCATAAATGCAGAGTTCTTTTCCCGGTTTAACCAGCACTCCGGCCTGGCTGTGGCATCTGCGACTTAAATCTTTTCCCTGGTGGTTTTTAAAATAAAGAGCCTGACTTCCTACAGGAGTCAGGCTCTTTGAACTAGACCTTTTTCTTAAAATTCTCTATCGTGTTCATTGGGCATTTATTAGCGCATATTCCACAGTTAATACATTTATCATAGTCGATAACTGCAATATTATTCTCGATCACAATGGCATCCACCGGACAGCTCTTCATGCAGATACGGCAGGCGATGCAGCCCTCCTGGCAGACCTTGCGCACGGTAGCTCCTTTGGCGTAGGAGTTGCATAAAACATGTACCTTTTTATCCTCAGGCAGTAATTCAATAATATTTCTGGGACAGGCCAAAACACACTTGCCACAACTAACACATTTTTCAGCATTGATTATGGGCAGGTTTTTTTCACTCATTTCTATTGCATCAAAGGGGCAGGCTGTCATACAGTCGCCCAAACCCAGGCAACCATACGTACATCCCTTAAAGCCATTGGCTACCTGATTGGCAGCCAGGCAGGTTCTCAAACCATCATATTTAAATCTTGCAGGGGCAATATCTTTGTCTCCGCGGCATTTGACAACAGCTATTCTTTTAACACCAGCCTCAGCTTCAAGCCCCATAACCACACCAATCTGGTTGGCTAAACCGGAGCCCCCTACCGGGCAGGCATCTATCGTAGCTTCTCCTTTAACTATTGCCGCAGCATATCCGCCACAGCCGGGATATCCGCAAGCACCACAGTTAGCCCCGGGGAGCATTGCCATAATCTCTTCCTCGCGCGGGTCAACCTCAATAGTTAACAGCTTTGAGGCCAGGGCCAGCAGGCCGCTGAATATCAGCCCCAATGCACCTAATCCTAATATAGCATCAGTCATCCCTTACACCCCCTTAGATAACACCTTGAAAACCACTGAAAGCCAGTGCCAAAATGCCAGCCACTATCAAAGCCAGCGGCAGGCCCTGAAACACCGGAGAAACTTCACTTTCATCTAAACGCTCCCGGATTCCAGCCAGCAAAACTAAGGCCAGCGTGAAGCCGATCGCCGCTCCAACCCCGTTAAATACAGATTCTGCCAAATTATATTCACTGCGAATATTCAACAGAGCAACTCCCAGTACAGCACAGTTAGTAGTGATCAAAGGCAAAAACACACCCAGTGCTCGATAGAGTGACGGGCTGCTTTTCTTAATGAACATCTCCACTAACTGAACCAGAGTAGCAATTACCAAAATAAACATGATGGTCTGGAGATACTCCAGTTTAAGCGGTATAAGCAGGTATCTCTGCAAAGCCCAGGTCACAGCCGAAGCCATGGCCATAACAAAAGTAACAGCAGCACCCATACCCAGCGATGTTTCTACTTTGTTTGATATTCCGAGAAAGGGACAGATACCAAGCACTTGTTTAAAGACAAAATTATTGACAATAGCAGCACTGGCAACTATAACTAAGATAGACCTGATCATGCCTGTTTCCCCCTTTGCTTTCTAATGCTGTACCAACGGAAAAACGCCAGCAACAGACCCAGAGTGATAAAGCCTCCGGTTGATTCCCTCATGATACTAAACGGGATATAGTTAGGAATAATTGTAATGCTAAACAAAGTGCCAAAACCCAGAAATTCACGGATAGAACCGAGCAGCGTTAAAGCCAATGTAAAGCCAATCCCCATTCCCAAAGCATCACCCAGGGCTCTGCCTAACGAGTTCTTGGAGGCCAGGGCCTCAGCTCGCTGCAGTATCAGGCAGTTGACTACAATCAGAGGAATGAATATGCCCAACACCTTATGCAGATCGGGCAAATATGACAGCATCAACAGGTCAACCATGGTTACAAAGGTAGCAATAACTACGATAAAAGACGGAATTCTAACTTCACCCGGTATCACTTTCCTCAATAAGGACACCACTAAATTGGAGCCCAGCAAAACGAAGGTAGTAGCTAATCCCATTCCAATACCATTAACCGCCTGGGTAGTTACTCCCAATACCGGGCACATCCCCAACAGCATGACGAAAACAGGGTTTTCAGTAAATATTCCATTCCGAATATCCTGCCAGAATGATCTCATTATTTGCTCCCTCCATTCGCGATATTGCTTTTATAAAACTGAGCTGCTTTTTCCACAGCCTTGGTGGCAGCCTCTGAGGTCACTGTGGCCCCAGCTATCGCATCAACTGTCGAGTTGATCACAAATTCATCAGAGATTAGATTCATATTAACAAACTGCTCGACAAACTCTGGCTGGGTAATTATCTTATCTCCATATCCGGGGGTTTCAGTCTGTCCCAGTACAATGACATTGGTAATAGTTCCACTGGAATCACTGACCACCATTAACTCCACAGGACCGCCAAAGCCCATGGCGCTGGTTGGCAGAGCAACACCAAAAACCCCACCGCTTTTGATCGCAGCATAATACATAGTTTTTCCGGTTTCTTCGTTTTTGACAAACTGATAGTCATCGGCACCGGGAAGATACTCGTTTAGAATCTTCAGGGCAGCCTCGGTATTTCTTTCTTCAATTATCGGACCGGCAATATTATTGTATATATAAGACAAAGAGCTGGCAGAAACTACACATATTATCGTCAATACAAAGATTAGCCGCAAAGACTTAGGCACTGACACCACCTCCAAACAAGCGAGGTTGCATAATTTTATCGATCAAAGGTGTCAGGGCATTCATAATCAATATGGAATACATCACACCTTCTGGCAGGCCACCGAACTCCCGAATAATCACCGTAATCAGACCACAGCCCAGGCCAAATACAAGCTGGCCTTTAGGAGTCATTGGGGTAGTGACCATATCAGTAGCCATAAAGATGGCTCCATAGGCAACGCCGCCAGCCAGCACTGCAAACAGCGGATCAGTTCCCAACAGGGCTGAGATCAATGCCGTACTGCCCAAATAGGCTGTAGGAATATGCCAGGAGATATGGCCCCGATACAGCAGATATAATCCTCCCAGGATAATAGCAAGTGCTGACGTTTCACCGATACAACCACCTATTCTTCCAAGGAACAGCATTAAATAGCTCCCTTCGCCAGTCACCAGCGAAGTAGCCCCTGCCAATGAGTCAATGGGCAGGATCCACTGGGTCATATAAAGTGGAAAAGCTGCCAATAATGCTGCTCTACCCACTAAAGCAGGGTTAAAGCTGTTTTGGCCAATTCCCCCGAAAACGTGCTTGCCGACGAAAATTGCCAAAAAAGCCCCAATTACTGCCATCCAGAGCGGTAACAGCGGTGTCAGGATATGAGCCAGAATTAAACCGGTTACTGCTGAACTTCCATCCCCAAATATATTGCCTGGCTGCAGGGCATGCCCCAATCCATGTTTATAGTTCTTTAAAATACTCTCAGTGAGCATGGCTGTCAATATGGAGACCGCCATTAACAAGAATGCACGCCAGCCAAAATTGACAACAGCAGAGATGCTCGCCGGGATTAGCGCTATCAAAACATCAGTCATTATTCTTTTGGTAGTGTCCGGTGTCTTGATATGCGGACTGTGCGTAACTACTAATTTCATTATTTGTTCTCCCTCCTTAACCCCGCATTAGAGCTCTAACCTCTTGTTTTCCTATATCTATTGAATGTATTAAATGTCTCCTTGCCGGACATACATACGTGCAGGTTCCACAGGATATGCAATCCAGGATATGATATTTAGCTGCCTCTTCATAGCGCTTCAAGCGTGACAGTTTATCCAGTTTGGTGGGCAGCAGATGGATAGGACAGGCCTCCACACAGCGCCCGCATCTGATACAGGGGCTTTCGGGGAGAAGATCCACTTCCCCTTCCAAAAAGGCAACTATTCCTGCTATCCGTTTTTCAACCGGGAAATCCAAATGGTACTGGGCAAAGCCGGTCATCGGTGCACTGACGACCAGTTTAGCCGTTTTCTCGGAAACCCCGCCGGCATACTCAATCACATCACTCATTAAAGTGCCGATTCTGACCAACAGATTTTGAGGTTTATTGGCCCCACTGCCGCTTACTGTCAACACCCGTTCAATTAATGGCCGGCCGGTTCTGACAGCTTCTGCCACTGCAACAGCGGTATGCACATTGTTGACAACCACCCCAGCATACATCGACAGTTTACCCGAGGGTACCTCTCGGCCTAAAACAGCGTCAATGATCTGTTTTTCGCCGCCCTGCGGATACTTGGTCTGCAGAGATACAACCTGGATGTTATCAAAACCAGCGGTGGCTTCTTTTACTTTGGCAATTGCGTCGGGCTTGTTATCTTCAATGGCAACATAGCCGCTGGTGACCTTCAGGGCTTTCATTAAGGCCCTTAAACCATCGACTACCTTAGCGCTTTCTTCAACCATTAACCGATGATCACAGGTTAAAAATGGCTCGCATTCGGCTCCATTTAAAATCACCGAATCTATCTTGACGTCTTTTGGAGGAAGCAGCTTGACATAGGTGGGGAACCCTGCTCCGCCCAATCCAGTGATACCTGCTTCTTTGATAATCTCGATTATTTGGTCAGGCTCCAGATCTTCAAGCTTGCGATTCAGGTCACAGCCCTCAACCCATTTATCCTCTCCATCACTTTCAATCTCCACACATACGGCAGTCTGGCCGCTGACAACATCTCTTTCAGTTACTCTTTTAACCTTACCAGAGATTGATGCATGAACTGGTGCGGAAACAAAGCCGCCTATCTCACCGATCTTCTGGCCAGTTAAGACAAGGTCTCCTGCTTTTACTAAAGGTTTGCAGGGAGCCCCAATGTGCTGAACCATTGGAACATAAACTTTATCTGGCACTGACATTCTTTGAATGGCAAGATGTTCGGTCTTCCCCTTGTACTCCGGGGGATGAATACCCCCCTTGAAAGTTGCTGATGTCACTTTTTAACCTCCTATAAGAAAATATTTTTTATATGGCTAAAATACTGAGGTTCTCGGTGTTCAGCAGTCATTACTATTGCTATACAGTCGAACCTGAGTAAACATGCGTGCAGGTCTAAGCCCTGTTGGAGCAGGTAGAGTTGAGCTGTTTTCCGAAGCTTATGCTTTTTACGCCTGGTCACAGCGGCCTGAGGCAGGCCATATCTGTCCCCGGTGCGCGTTTTAACTTCGATAAAAACTAAGGTGTCGTTATCCCTGGCAATCAGGTCAATCTCACCGATCTTACAGCGAAAATTTGCCTGTAAAATTTCGTAGCCATTTCTCTGGAGATACTGACAGGCGTATCTTTCTCCTGCCTCTCCTAACCTGATATTACTGTTCATTGCCCCTCCAGTTAAATGTTCTTCTATGGACAGCAGTAAAACCAAACCTCTCTAAAAGACGACGATGCTCAGCGGTGGGGTAGCCTTTGTTCAGATCAAACTTGTATTGGTGAAAGGGGACATTCAGATGTCTCATCAACCTGTCCCGGTAAACTTTAGCGACAATTGATGCGGCGGCAATAACCCTTACTTTTGCATCGCCCTTTATTATAGCACGTTGTGTCAAATTTAGAGCAGGAATTTTTTTATTGCCATCAACCAGGGCTATCTGGGGTTTAGGGTCCAGTTTATTGACCGCCATGGCCATAGCTAATAAGGCAGCCTGGAGGATATTGATTTTATCGATGACTGCCGGGGTAACGAAAGCTACCTTAACGTCAATTGCCTGACTTATTATCTCCTCGTACAACATCTCCCGGGTCGTTTCCTGAACCTTTTTGGAGTCATCAAGCAAATGGTTTGCCCTAAAGTGAAGCGGAAGCATCACTGCCGCAGCAACCACCGGTCCGGCCAAGGGCCCTCTGCCTGCTTCATCAACCCCTGCTATATAGGAATAGCCCTCACTTTGCAGCTGTCGCTCCTCTTTGAGCAGTTGATTAATTCTTTCTGCCTGGCACCGCTGCTTGTTGAAATAGTTTATTTCGCGTTTAATTAACTTTTTTACCCCGGCTCTGCTGTCCTGTTGGTAAAGCAGTACAGTTTGTTGGTGCAGAGTATGGTTATCTCGAACCTTAATCAACTCCATGGATATCTCTTTTATGGTTTTATTGTTAGCCATTATTCTCACCAGACGGAGGCATCTCCAAGCTGAATCTTCCGTATTTTCCATTCCTAAATTCTACAGCTAAAACCTTTTTAGCACGTTCTATGTCCAGTTTATTGCCTGCCAGCAAAAAACCTCTGCTCTGAGCCAGGGCTGTTAAATGATCAGCTGTATCTGTTTCTATTACACCAAAAGCATGTAATTTAGAGCCAATAAACTCAACGATATCATCAAGGGAAAAGCCGACATCGCTGATCGCCCCGGTAGCAGCTAACTTTAAACCGGCCAACCTGTCTTCAATTTTGGGCCATAATACCCCCGGAGTATCGAGAATCTGAAAATATCCGCTGATATTAATCAACTGCTGCCCGCGGGTTAAACCTGGTTTCGCTCCTATTCTGGCCGCCTTACGTCCGGCTAGCGCATTGATCAGAGAGGATTTCCCGACATTGGGTATGCCAACTACTAACAGGCGCGGCACCCTCATCGGTTTACCGGTGATTTTGCTTTTTCGGACGTAGCTGCTGGCATACTGTTGAATAACCTGCTTGTCCTTTTTAGAAACATGTCCCTGCTTACAGCTGATTAATAAAGCCAATTGCTCTTTTTGTGCAAAATATTCCAGCCATTTATTATTAACAGCTTTATCCGCTAAATCAGCTTTATTGAGGGCAATAATTTGGGGCTTTCCGGCCATAATTTCAGCTATATCCGGGTTGGTACTTGATATCGGAATTCTGGCATCTCTTACCTCAATTACTGCGTCTACCTTATTCAACAGTTCTTTAATTTTTCTCCTGGCTTTGGTCATGTGGCCCGGATACCACTGTACATGCTTCATGCGCCTACCCCCTAGTTTTTAAGCGAGTGCCAACTTCTTGGCGGCCATATAGCCCAAACCGCTTTACCTTTAATCTGGGTCTCTGTAATAAAACCTATGCGCGTATCCCTGCTGTCCAAACTGTGGCTGCGATTATCCCCCATCACAAATACAGCTCCGGCAGGAACTGTGGTCAGCTCATATCTACCTTCTGTCAGCTGATTCAGATAGTCCTCTGCGATGTTATTGCCATTTACCACTACTTTTCCTTCGCAAATTTCAATCGTGTCTCCGGCAACAGCAATAATTCTCTTGACGATATCTTTACCATAGTCTTTTGAGAAATCAATAACTATAATGTCGCCCCGATTGTAATCGCTAATCGTATTATGGGTTTTAGTTACAATAATACGTTCTTTGTCATTAAGGGTTGGTACCATTGAAATGCCTTCTACAACATATATTTCAAATAAAAATGTTCTAACCAGGATGGACAAAAGAATAGCTATGACAACTATACTAAACCATTCTCTGAGTTTCGACTTATTGTTCACAATTATTTACCTTACTTTCTTTAAAGCACTCTACCTCAATGTATTATAAACCAAAGATCCTGGAAAGCCCATATCTAATACCAAAAAAAGCCTAATAACTGAGCAAAACTCAGGAAATTAGGCTTTTACAGGTTTAAAACAAGATACTAGTCAAGACGATTTACGATGGTACAGAAAAAGCTTAAAGCAAATTTAAAAGTATATTGCACCGAAAAATGAATTGACTATAATAGCATTTTCAGTAAAGAAAATGGCTACATTTTCGGAGGCTGTTGAAAATGTTTTTAAGGCGCTAGGTTCTGCGCAAAACTATACGGGGTAGTATGCCGAGTGCGCAAAGAACCGAGCGATTTGACAATAATCGCTACCTTAAAAGCAAACCTAAAAAGAACGCAGAGAGCGGACTTTTTCAGCAGTCTCCGATTTGCGTTAGGATCGCAGCTCTTTAATTCTGGCAGCTTTACCTGTTCGCTCACGCAGATAATATAGTTTTGCTCGACGAACCCGGCCCCGCCTGACAACCTTGATACTGTCGATACGAGGAGAGTGTAAAGGAAAAACACGTTCAGTGCCTATCCCAAAAGAAACACGACGTACAGTAAAGGTTTCGGCAATACCGCCACCTTTGCGCTTGATGACAACGCCTTCAAACGCCTGAAGTCTTTCGCGGTTTCCCTCAACAACTTTAACATAAACCTTTACTGTATCACCAGGTTTAAATGAAGGAATATCTTTCTTCAATTGAGCCTGTTCAATAGAGCGAATTAAATCCATTTTTTTCACCCTTTCTATCAGTATTTTTTGTTATTCATTTTATCAAATCTGGACGCCTTGCCAATGTTCTCAGCTTGGCCTGTTCTCTACGCCACTCTGCAATATTTTGATGATGTCCTGATAAAAGCACTTCTGGAACCTTCATTCCGCGATACTCACTGGGTCTGGTATATTGCGGATAATCCAGCAACTCATCGGAAAATGACTCGGTGACTAAACTGTCTTCATTTCCCAAAACCCCCGGCAGGCACCTTGCAACTGCATCAACCAAGACTAGTGCCGGCAATTCGCCTCCAGTCAGTATATAATCCCCGATAGACAGCTCTTCATCTACCAGGGCCTGTCTGACCCGTTCGTCGACCCCTTCATAATGACCGCATAAAAGTACTAAATTATCTATTTTGGCCAGCTCTTCAACCTTTTTCTGAGTCAGAACCTTTCCCTGAGGTGTCATAAACACGGTCACGAAATTCCTGCTTCGTTGCTTCAAAAAGTCAAAGGCAGCAAATATCGGTTCTGGCTTCATAACCATGCCAGCCCCTCCACCATACGGGTAATCATCAGCAGTACGATGCTTATCCATTGCAAAATCACGGATATTTATTATTTCAATCTCAAATATTTTTTTTTCTAAAGCCTTAGCAATAATGCTGTGCTTCAGGGGCTCACTTACCATTTCTGGAAACAGTGTTAAAATGGTAATCCGCATTTATAACTCACCCTACAATTCTCTTAAACCCTGGGGTATAGCAACTGTAATTATCTTTTTACTGGTATCAACACTTAAAATAAACTCTTTTACTGCCGGCAAAAGCAACTCCTGCTGATCTACGGTTTTGATTACATATAAATCATGGGCGCCACGTTCCAGGACATCGGTCAATTCACCTACTATCCTGTCATCAGCAGTTTTAACAGAGCAGCCTATCAAATCACCGATATAATAGCTATCAGCCGGAAGTTGGGGCAATTGCTCTTCCAGAATATACAGACTCTGGCCTTTTAAGCCCTCAACATCCTCAATTGACTGCCATCGATCAGTACTTAACAGCCACAGTCCCTTACTATGGGCCCGAATCTGTTTGACTTTGATCCAAAACCCATTATCCTCAGTCGGGCAGTAGAGGCTTTTAATCTGTTGTAGCAGCTCTGGAGGACTGATAATCGGATAAATTTTTACGTCACCTTTCAACCCATGAGTTGCAGTTATTTTAGCTGCCGTAATGTATTTGCTATCCAAGACTGGATCCTCTGGTTTTACGAATTTCCACTACTACACCATCTTTGACAATTACTTCTTTGGAAACAGCTGGAAACAGATCTCCCTCATTTATCTCTGTCAGACTTTGCATTTGGGTTTGAATAATCTCGCTACCAATCTCCCACTTTACAACCTGCTGCAACTGACTCTGATATTGAGCCAGCTTAGCCTTGATCTCTTGTTCAACTTTATCAAATCTCAACTGAGCACTATTCAGTTGCTCTGAATCATTTTGATATTTAGAAGCAAAATACTGCTTTTGGAGTAGCAGTCGTTCCAGCTGCTGCTCCATTTCACGGTGCTTTGCTACCAGAGCCCGATGAGTGGATTCCTTGAGTCTGTCGGTGACAATAGCTTTAACTGTGGTATTAGTTAAAACAGTAATTGAGTTCTTTTGCATGTTTCTACCTAGCTTTTAACGTCAATATCTACCCAAACATGTTTGCCTTGCTTCAGGCCTGCAGCTTTGACAATAGTACGAATAGCCTTTGCTGTCCGACCCTGTTTACCAATTACACGCCCCATATCGCCTTCCAGAACTCGCAGTTCCACCAGCAATCCCTTCTCATCTTCCTTTTCTAAAATACTGATATCATCAGGATTATCCACTAAGGCTTTGGCGATTAATTCAACTACATCTTTCATACTTAAGCCTCCTCACCGTAGACTCCGGCACTATTAAGTAATGTTTTGACAGTTTGAGAAGGTTGTGCACCTGTGCTCAACCAATGCCGTGCTCTGTCTATCTTAACATTTAACTCGGCAGGTTCACGTGTTGGATTATAGTAACCTATTTCCTCAATAAATCGACCATCACGGGGTGATCTGGAGTCAGCCACTACAATTCTGTAAAATGGAGCTTTTTTAGCACCCATTCTTTTCAATCTAATTCTCGTTGCCATTATTACACCTCCTTCCTACATAAACGGAAATTTAAACTTATTACTTTTCCCACCGCGCCCAAGCTGATTAACCTGCTTAAGCATCCGGCGAGTTTGGGAAAACTGTTTTAACAGACGATTGACATGCTGGACAGTGGTGCCACTTCCCCTGGCAATGCGCTTTCTTCTGCTGCCATTAATAATCTCCGGCTTATCCCTTTCTTCGGGAGTCATTGATTTGACTATAGCCTCAATGTGTTTTAGTTCTTTCTCATCAACCCGCAGATTCTTTAACTGTTTAGCATTGCCCAGTCCTGGTATCATTCCCAGCATCTGATCCAAAGGGCCCATGTTTTTCATCTGCTCCAGCTGGCTTAAAAAATCAGTGAATGTGAAACGGTCTTTTCTGATGCGTTCCTCCAGCTTTTGCATCTCTTCTAAATCCAGAGCTGTCTGGGCCTTCTCAATTAAAGTGAGTACATCCCCCATACCTAATATTCTTGAGGCCATGCGGTCCGGATAAAAGGTTTCCAGGCCGCTCATTTTTTCGCTCATTCCGACAAACTTTATTGGGCAACCGGTTACCTCACGAATCGACAGGGCAGCACCGCCTCGACTGTCGCTGTCGAGCTTGGTCATAATTACCCCGGATATTCCAATCTGTTTATTAAATGTATCAGCTACATTTACGGCATCCTGTCCGGTCATGGCATCGACAACCAACAGGGTTTCATCCGGATTTAACAGCCCTTTGAGAGCCTCCAGTTCCTCCATTAACAAATCATCAATATGCAGACGACCAGCTGTATCGACGATAATAATGTCATTGGCTTGTTCAACCGCATAATGACGAGCCTGTTCCGCAATTTTTACAACTGACTTTTCATTATCCAGAGCAAAAACATCGATGTCAATCTGCTTGCCAACAATCTGCAGCTGTTTGATAGCTGCCGGACGATAAATATCACAGGCTACCAGCAGTGGATTCCGTCCTGATTTTCTCAAATGGGCGGCCAGCTTGCCAGCGGTAGTTGTTTTACCGGCTCCCTGTAAGCCAATCAACATAATAACCTGGGGTTTAGGTCCTTTAAGTTCCAATTTGCTGACTGTAGATCCCAGGAGTTTGACCAGCTCTTCATGAACAATTTTTATAACCTGCTGCCCGGGAGTAATGCTTTTGAGAACATCGCCGCCCACAGCAGCTTCCTGAATATTTTTGACAAATCCCTTGACAATTTTATAGTTAACATCGGCCTGTAGCAGCGCCATGCGAACCTCGCGCAAAGCCTCTTTGACATCTTTTTCAGTCAGTTTACCTTTACCACGCAGCTTTTTAAATGTTTCCTGTAGTTTTTCTGCCAAACCTTCAAATGCCACGGCTATCCCTCCTATTCAATAATTTGATTGAGCAGGGCATTAATATGTTTCTGATATTTAACCAGATCTGTATTGCTGTCAATAAAAGATTTTATCTGCTTAACTATTTGCTGTTGCTTAAGATATTTACTCACTAATCCTAATTTACTTTCGTAGTCATCCAACAGCTTCTCTCCTCGCCGGATTAAATCGTGAACAGCCTGACGACTTACTTGTAAATTCTCAGCTATTTCACCTAATGATAAATCTTCAGAATAATGCATTTCTAAGGCGAATCTTTGTTTAGAGGTCAATAAAGAATTGTAAAAATCTAACAGCAAATTCAATTCTGTAACGCGTTTAAGCATATCTGACCTCCTAACACAGTTATATATTTTATCAGTAAAAAAACAAATGTCAAGTAAAAATACTTGACATTCTTATCTGGTGGTAAACCGACAAGCTTTCAGTATTCAGGGCATTGAAAAACGCTGAAAGTAAATTTAAAGTACTATGTACCAAAAATCATTCTATAATAATGGTATTTCTAGGACGCAATATACCTATATTCGGAGGTTGTTGAAAATGTTTTTAAGGCGCTAGGTTCTGCGCAAAACTATACGAGGTAGTAT
>JANQLZ010000044.1 GCA_028280325.1 Bacillota bacterium | reverse complement strand
TTTGCATTAAAGCTGTCTTTTATTAATATTAAGAATTTTTGTTATCAGTGAAGAGCGATTTTCTACATTTAGCTTTTTATATATGTTCTGAATATGGGTTTTGACAGTATGAATACTGATACAAAATTCATTGGCGATCTGCTTATTGGTTTTTCCGCTTATCAGCAATTTGCTTAGCTGTTTTTCTCGCAGGGTCAAACCACTGTCATCAGAAAAATAGGAGTTGTCGGTTATATATACATAGTAGTAAGTATTCATTCCATATAAGCTGCTTGGTATTACAAAACTGGACAAAGTCATTTTGTATTGATCAATAGTAGTTTCTCTTTGACTGTAGTCTATTAAGCCAACTACATGTTTTAAGGACGCATAAGTAGGCTTACTGGCGATGTCTTGACAAATTGTTTTAGCAATATCATTGTAATGGATAATATTTAACTGACTGTCCATAATCAGAATGCCGATTGTTAGATTATTTTTAATTATCGACTCATATGTTTGCTGGGAAGCAAAGTTTTGGTTGTTTTTAATGGTTACCTCTAATTGGGTAGCTATAAATCTATTCAAGGTAGCAAGAATACATATATCATTGTCAGAAAATGGTTTATGTTCTTTTTCCCTAAAAACAGCTATCCCCCCTATTATTTTACTCGTGACTAACGGTAGTGCCAGTTCATAATATAAATTCTGCCTTCTTAAGAAGTCGCAATAATACTCTGTTTTTTCAAAATCACTATAGCTCATAATATCTGTTATGGACATGACTTTGTCTTTATAAAGTTTGAACTTAGCATAATTTACCGGATTAAAAATGTCGGTCTTATAATAGTAATCATGGTAATCGGTTAGTAATTCCTCATTGATATTTAGTCCTGCAGCATCATTTAATGCATTTGGTTTGTTTGTAAGAAGAAAAGTAGTTTGATTAAATTTAAAGATATGAGATAACAAACTTAACACCTGTTCTCTGAAATTACACTTAATCTGTTGCATGTTAAAGATAAAATCCATGGTATTATTAAAGTCCTGGTCTGTCAGTTGGAAGTTCATAATAATCCACCTCTTTTTTCTTACTTTCAAAGCCTCAGTTATCACCTGCAATGATATCAGAAAGGTTACTTGTTGTGAAGGTATCTTCTCAAAGACTTTAGATGGAAAAATCAGTAGAAAGTATGAGAAAAATAGTTCTTTCTATGGATTTTTTAGAGCCAGCATATGGGTATAATAAACTCAGTAAGGAAGAGGTGATAATAATGAAAAACAACTGTTTTACAAATCAAGTAGCAATTGTTACCGGAGCTGGTTCTGGAATAGGAAAAGGAATAGCTCTCGATTTTGCCCGAAAAGGCGCTAAAGTAATGGTCACCGATATCAATGAGGAAGCGATGGCTGCAACAAAAAAGCAAATTTTGGAGCTAAACGGCTATGCTGAAACATACTATATGGATGTATCTGATCAGGAAATTGTCGAAAAAGTAGTAACCCAAATTTATAGTAAGCATCAAAAAATAGATATATTAGTTTGCAATGCAGGACTGACTTCTCCTCCTGTATTAGGCATAGATATGCCGGAGGAGTATTGGGATAAACTGCTCAAAGTTCATTTGTACGGGACCCAATACTGTGTCAAGGCCTGCGGCAACTATATGAAAGAAGCCAAATACGGAAGAATAATTTTAATGTCGTCTTTAGCAGGTGTATTTGGATTAGCTGGTAATGTTAATTATGCAGCGGCTAAAACCGGGCTTATCGGTGTTAACTATACGTTGGCCAAAGAACTGGGTCCATACGGAATAACCGTAAATGCTGTTCAGCCTGGCATCATCAGAACCCCAATGGCAGCTCCGGCACTGGCTACTTTAGAAGAAGCTTTAGTAGGAGACACCCCGGTTAAAAGAATTGGTGAGTCTGAAGATGTTGCCCATGCGGTTTCCTTCTTCTGTCAGAAGGAATCAGGTTTTATTACCGGAACAGTATTGCGTGTCGACGGCGGCTATATTCTTCAATCAGGAATGGATTCTATCATGTTGCAAATGTGTCAACAGTAAATAATAGAAAACATAAAAGAGGTATCTGGTCAGCTGAGATTGCTTAGCTCTGGATGCCTTTTTTTGCTTGAAGATTATAATTATTACCTCCTTGCGGTCTTTATTTTGAGAGGGGTTTTTGGCCTGACCCCAAACAAGTAGTTTGACGGCTTGGGGAGCTAATCTGATTTGACAATTTCCTTGTTGCTTACATTGTAGTAGAAAAGATGCTTCCAGGGCTCAATCTCAGGATTATGGTCCAAGGAAGTAATGACAATGATTGTCGAGCCATTTTTATCTATATAAAAGGAAGAGGCCTTAAGGTATCTGCAGTTTTGTGATTTGAACTTATCATTAATATCTTGCATGAGTTCCTGATACGTTATTTTTTCTTTTTGGAGAACATAGCTGAAAGGCAGAATTGAATCATGTTCAATACTATAATTAACGGTGTAAATATCTCCATCAGTTCCATACCCTGTTTCTGTTTGTAAAATTTTTAGGGAAATAATCTTATCATCAATAAAGCAGGCTGTTTTTATTTGAATATCCATAAAGGGGTCTTCCATAAAGGTCAGGGCCGGTTTTAGAAAGCGTGACTTTATCTCTTCATTAATACAGTCTACAACATAGCTGTCAATTGTTATTTCAGGTATCTGAAATACAAAGCTTGAGCTATCAAAAGTACCTTCCTCATTGATTAGCCATTGCAGATATTCACTCTCAATTTGCTGAGGAGCTACTGTAGCTGGATTATCAGCATTATTAGCTGTTTTATTAACTGACTCCAATGCAGGAGTGCAGGCTGCAAGTATTAATAAGGTTAAAGCGAAAAAAACTTTTTTTACTTTGCTCATTTTGCATCACCCGGCCAAACCAGTTCCCGTTTATCCAGATTATAATAACAGATAAATTGCTTAGACTCGCTGGCACTGGGGTAGCTAAAGGCGTCAACAAGGACGACAAAGTTACCATCTTTATCTATCCAGAAATCTGAGATATCGTTTACATTACAATTGCCATCCAGGTCACGAAGTTTGCTATTTACCTCTGCGCATAGTGTTTTGTAGTCGATTTTATTTTTAAGCAACAGATAACCAAAAGGCATAATAGCATCATTGGTAATATCGTAATTTATCGTGTAAGTCTCTATAAGGTCTTCCTCACCAGCTGAAGTAGGAGGTCTGATGCAAACGATGCTGATAGAAATAATATCATCATGGATATTGACCTCTGAAATAATACTTGCCTTAGAATTTGTCTCCTCAGCAACTGCTAAAAACCTTGAGTTGATATCCTCGTTTACCAAATCAGCTACATAGGTATCAATAGTTAAATTGGGTAGCTGAATATAAGAGGAATACGCTTCTCCGATCTCTTCTTTGTCAATTACCCATTCAATATAGTCTGACTTATGCTCTACTGCTGAAACAGGATTGAATGTCAAAGCAAAAAAGGTAAATACCATAAGTATTATAATGTAGAATAATCTATCGCTTGAAGTTTTCATCATTACACCTTCTTTTAATAGTCTGCCATAAGTATATAGAATTAATTCTTTTAAATAAAGAGATCAAGGAGGTGGGGAAATATTACTTTATATGCAAGAGAGACTGTCCGAGACGGCTGAGAAACACTTAAAGTAATTTTTATAATAAAAGCTACAAAAAATCAATTGCCAATAATAGCATTTTCAGTAATGAAAATGCCTGCTTTTTGGAGGCTGTTGAAAATGTGTGCTGTCAAGGCGCTAGGTTCTGCGCAAAACTATACGAGGTAGTATGCCGAGTGCGCAAAGAGCCAGGCGATTTTTAAATAATCGCTACCTTAAAAGTAAACAAAAAGAACGCAGAGACCGGACTTTTTCAGCAGCCTCGGACTGTCCTCAGCGCGCATAGTTTCTAATAAACTAATGGTTGTAGAGCCTCTTTTTTGGTGCAAGGATTTAATACTAATTTGATCAATAGTCTTGGTCATTCTTGGTGCTGTAGAAGTCCAGTGAAATGACAGGTTAAATTCGATGTGCTTTGTAATCAAATTGTAAAGCACGGAAAACTAAATGTTGATATAATTATTACATTGATAATCAATGATGCAATTTGTAGAGGTTGATCTATGAGTTTGGCATGCTGAAAAATATTTGATCTGGAGGTAGGGCTATGCAAAAAAACAAAAAATGGACCTGGCGCGACTATATTACTATTGGTGTTGGCTTGGCTGTCGTCATGAATATGGTAACTTTGATATGGATTTATAGATTAGATAAACATCTTGATATTCCAGTTTCTGTTAATACAAGCTGTAGTGGTTATAGTTCGAGGTATATCATAGATTATTTAGAAGGCATAGATTATAGTATTCTTGATGTTGGGTCCGAGCTTGATGAAAAAGGCCGATTAATACAAGGCATAGAATTTACCTTGTCAGAGAAAATACCTCAATCTAAGGTGCTTTTTCATTACCAGGAAGTATTGGAAGATGGAACAAAAAGCGAGTGGAAGATAGTTAGCCCTACGATAATAGAGGGTGAGACTCTTAAATATGCCCTGGAATTAAGGCCGGATTATAAAAAACATAGAATTCTATATCAAGTTGTGCAGCAATTAAATGGTGAAACAGTTAAAGCTTCATCAATTCAGAGATTAGATGTAGATTATGAAAAAGGGGATGTGAATTTTCGTTATCGTCAGTATTTAAACGAAACTGAGATTACTTTCTTAGCAGTTTGCTCTAGAAATACTCCTATTGAAGCCTACCAAGTAGAAGAAGTTCAATTTACTATTTTTAAAGGGGCTAAAAAAGAAGAGTATATCGGAGTAGTTACTGATCGTGAAAACGAATACGAATGTGAAGTTGATGATAGAGATCAAATAGATCGTGTCAGAATAACGGCAGTTTATAAAGATGGAGAAACCCGTACTGCAGAATTCAAATCTCCGTATAATCAGTCTAACCCTTTGTTTACCAGATAACATTCCCAATACTAACTTTTAATGCTATCATGAATTATATAAAATAATTTACAAATGATGGCCAGTTATTTACGGTTGAGATTTGGAGAAGAGAATGAGTAAAAAAAATATTGCTATGGCTTTGGTTTTAGCCGTATTAATACTGCTTTGCTCTTGCAATATGAATAATAATTATGCCAAACTTAGCGCCGAGCAAAAAAGAGCAGATTTTTTGTACCTGTATCAAGTACTAAATGAAGATTATCCATTATTTGGGGTTAAGTTCAGACAATATGGAGTTGCCTGGTTAGAGAATAAAGACAGTTACCTGCAGAGGATAAGCAAAACTGACAATGATAAAGAATTTTACTTGGAACTGACAGCTGTTTTACAAGAGTTAAAGGATGGGCATACCGATTTGGTTCCCCCATTTTTTTATGATTATCTCAAAGAAATGCTGCCTGAAGCTGAGGGTATCGCCCAGCCCGGTAGGTTAGACTACCTGAAGAATATCATCGTGGATGCGGAAGAGAGCTACGGTTATTGGGGGCAGGTTGTCAAAGAATTTAATGCCAGACATGCCCAGAGTTTTGCCAGGACTACCAAGGGTAATTTGCTGTCTTTGGGAAAATACCATGACGGTGCAACTCTTTATTTACAGATAAAAAGTTTCTTAATGACAGATGCCGATTGCATCAGGTTAAAAGAATTTATTGTCACCAATAAGAACAGTACAAACATAATCATCGACATCAGAGATAATAGTGGTGGAAGTGATCTGCAGTGGCTTGACAATATCGTCGATCCATTGTTGAAAGAGGATGTTGAGGTAAAAAGAAGAATTGCCCTGCGTGGGGGCGATCTGGGTGAGATCTATTACAATATTATGGCCTCACTGGCCAATGGAGACGATCCTGACTTCAGAAAACCAATCGCTGAACTGCCCCAGGGATTGTCTTACCCATCTGAGCTTGCCGAAGATTTTGAATATTATATTGAATCAGCTAATCTCTATTCTGCTAAAGACAGTATTGGGTTTACCGGTGATATATATCTATTGGTCAATGACCGAGTTTATTCTTCGGCTGAAGGTTTGGCCTCGTTCTGCAAACAGACAGGGTTTGCCACTATAGTTGGTGAGAGAACCCGGGGAGACGGAGGCAGTTTTGAGCCAGCCATGTTTCGACTCCCTCATAGTGGCCTGATTGTCCGGATGCGTTTACAGCTGATTTTAAACCCTGATGGCACTGCTAATGCAGAATACGGCACAGCTCCGGATATTGTAGTGAAGGCTGACCAGGCCTTGCCGGAAACTTTGAAAATTATTGCAAGAAAGCAGTAACAGTTTCCAGACCATTGCCCGGTCATAGCAGCTATTGGACTTTCATTTGTCAGTAAATTATCGCAAATAACAGCGGCACGCTCATTCCCGTCAAGCGTGCCTTTTTAAATTATTTTGCTTCAAGCTAAGCTGGAGGCAAATTGTTATCGATGAGATTGACAAAAACCGTTTTTGAGATCATATACTTGTGGATTCCGGCAACACCCAGACCGCTCTCCTTCCAGCCAGTGCCGGGTGACTCGATCATGCCTTGACTAAAATAGGAATTGACGTAAATTTGGCCACTGTTGATCGCATTGGCAACTCGCAGTGCCCGTTTAGCATTTAAGGAAAATACCCCGCCAGCTAAGCCGTATCTGCTCGCATTGGCGATGCTGATAGCTTCTTCTTCAGTTTCAAAGGGCGTGACACAGACCACAGGCCCAAAGATTTCTCTGGTGAATATTGCCATATCGCAGGTGACATCAGCAAAAATAGTTGGGGGAACGAAATTACCTTTTTGCAGCTCCGGGTCGGTGTAGGGAGTTCCTCCTGTGACCAGTCTGGCTCCTTCATGCTTACCTAAGGCAATATATTCCCAAACACTTGTAGCGTGCTCTCTGGAGATTAAGGTATTAAAGTTAACACCGCTGGCATAATCAAAGCCATCACCCGGAATCAGGTTTTCCAGTTCAGTTTTCAGTCTTGTTAAAAATTCCTCATAAATGTCTTTATGAACAATTAATCTGGTTCCAGAAACGCATACCTGTCCGGAGTTTAGAGTAAAGCCAAAACGAGCCCATTTAACAACCTCATCCAGGTCAACGTCAGGGAAAATTATATTGGGGCTTTTGCCGCCCAATTCCAGAGCAAGATCCTTGATTAAGTTTGCTGAAGCACTGATGATCTTTCTTCCTGTAACCGTACCACCGGTCAATGAAACCATATCAACCAGTTCACTTCTTACCAAGGCATTGCCGACCTCTGTACCCGATCCCGTAACAATGTTAATAACACCCGGAGGAAAACCAGCATCTTGAAATACTTGAGCCAGTTCAAGCAAGGAAAGAGAGCCCCATAATGATGGCTTAACAACTACAGTATTGCCAGCAGCTAAAATGGCACATATTTTTTGGCAGCCCATCATTAACGGTCCATTCCAGGGCAAAATCTCACCTACAACACCACAGGGGTTCCAGGTAACATAATTTAGATAGCCTGTCGCAGTAGGCACTGTTTTGCCATCAAGACAGCGGGCTTTCCCAGCGTAGAACTCAAAGGCGTCAATGCTCATTTCAGCCTCGTAGTAACGGGTGCTGGGGTACAGTTTACCGCATTCCAGGGTCTCCAGAACGGCGAATTTTTCGATACGCTCCTTTAATAGCCTCCCTGCTTTTAACAATAGCTTGGATCTGTCTTTAGCGGACATTTTACTCCAGGGACCTTGGTCAAAGGCTTGGCGTGCTGCGATTATTGCTTTTGTTACATCTGCTAAGCCTCCTTTGTAGGCCGTTGCAAAAGCTTTATTGTTGACAGGATTAATTATATCAAACGTTTCTTTTGCTTCAGACGCTATATATTCTCCGTTTATGAAAAGTTTATAAGGCTCCTTTTTAACAAAGCTATAAGGATTCATGACAAATCTCCCTCCTGTTTTTTTCATGATTATTTTAAGTATAGAACCACTTTTCCTTTTAGTCAATCGATTATATTAAAAAACATACTAAAAATCAGTTAATTTTAATTTATTAGTGCTAAATTTAGTATATATGCTACAAAAAATATATTAAATATGATATAATATTTATGATAGTTTTATTGAGTTAGCTTTATATTATTAAAGCGGGGTATGAGCTGAGGTTATTGAACTAAACCCGAAAAAATGGAGGTATGTATGTAATGAAAGAAAATCAACCTACTGAACTGAGAACGGGGGTATTGTCATTAACAGACTGTATCATGATTGCCATAGGTGGAATGGTCGGTAGTGCTATTTTCTCTTTATCGGGCCTGACATATAAGCTGGCTGGTCCGGTTTCCCTTTTAGCATGGATTATTGCTGGCTTAATTGTCTTCTTATATGCACTCAATGTTGCAGAATTGGCTACCAGCTATCCGAAATCAGGTGGCGTTTTTGTTTATCCGTATGAGGTGCTTGGCAAAACGAAAGAGCAAAAAGGCTTTTGGGGTTGGGTAGCGGCTTGGTCATGGATTGTAGTGTCAATCATTGGAACAGCGTTTTCTGCTATCTATGTCTCTACCTATTTAGGATCAATTATTCCGGCAGTGGCAGATCAACAGGTTTTAATTGCTGTTTTATGGATTTTGCTTTGCCTGGTACTTAACATAGTTGGTATTTCCGCAATGGGCAAAGTAAATCTAGTCTTAACTTTTATCTTAGTTGCAATGTGTTTAATCTATGTAGTTGTCGGATTTGGTAATGTTGATTTTGCTAATTTCACACCATTCTTTGGTCAGGGGGTGCTGGGGGATAACGGCTTGATGGCGTCAATTCCAATTGCCATGTTGGCATATGGGTCAATAATTGCAGTGGCTAGCATTGCCCAGGAAGTAAAAAAGCCTCAAAAAACTATTCCCAAAGCAATTAGTATCTCTCTCTTAGCCACGATAGTTATGTACTCGCTGATTATAATGGTGACAATCGGCTTAGTTAATTGGCAGGCCTTTGCTCAGCCGGGAAACGAGTGGGCTGCCTTTGCTCCGTTATCATTTGCTACAGCAGTATCGCTGCCTCATGCGGGGTGGTTACAAATTGCTATTTCAATTGGAGCCTTACTGGCACTTACCACGACAATGATGGTTTTAATAATGGGTGCTGGTAGAACGATAATGGTAGCTTCACAGTCTAAACTTTTACCTGGGTTTTTGGGTAAGGTAGGTGCTAAATCAAAAACACCTGTTAATGGATTAATATGTACATCACTGATAGCCATATTATTAGCATGCTTCCCAGACCAGACTAGTGTAATCGTTAATATTGGAGCGATAGCATCAGCAATAACTGTGTTCATAATTGCGGTTACACTAATAGTTCATCGAAGAAAAAAAGTCAGTGCCCAAGGAACATTTAAAGTTCCTGGAGGGCTTACCCTTCCTGTTTTAACAATGGTTATAATATTGGCTCTGCTAACATTGCAAAAAGGAGAGGTGTGGATGGTAACAGCTTATGCCTATGGTATTGGATTGCTAATCTATTTGCTAAACAGAGCGTTTTTTAAAAAGACTAACCAAGAGAGTGAGATAAAACTGTAATGAAAAAACTCAAAGCTTTATATTACATTAATCAGTTTTTTGCTGGTATTGGCGGTGAAGAAAAAGCTGATGTGGGTTTCTCAGTACTTGAGCAAAATAAGGGTCCGGCTATCGGTATAGTGAAGTATTGGAACGGTGAAATGGAAGTGGCCAAGGTCATTGCCTGTGGAGATAATTTCATAAATAACGATGATAACTTTCAGAGTATCCTGCCTGAATTTGATAAGCTGATTGAAGAAATTAAGCCTGACGTTTTTATAGCTGGCCCGGCCTTTAATGCTGGTAGATATGGGGTTGCCTGTGCCAAGGTAACCGATTACTTCAGAAAGAAAGGTATCCCGTCAGTAACAGGAATGTACTATGAGAATCCTGCTGTGAAAATGTATGTAAAAGATAACTATATTGTATCCACACCAGAAACAGCAGCAGGCATGAGAAAAACGCTACCTGTTTTAGCTAAATTAGCATTGAAATTAGCCAAAGGCGAAAAAGTTTTAGCTGCCAGGTTCGAGGGTTATTTGCCTACAGGGCATCGCTACAATGAATACCACGAGGATATCGCCGCGGTAAGAGTAGTGGATATGTTGTTAGCTAAGCTAAAAAATAAGCCTTATCAAACTGAGGTACCCTTGCGTAATTTTGATTTGGTTAAACCAGCAGCTAAACTGAATGAGACTGACAAAATTAAAGTTGCCCTCATTACTACCGGTGGACTGGTTCCTATGGGCAACCCAGATAAGCTTAAGCAGGCTTTTTCTGTTGACTATGGGAAGTATGACATCACTGGGCTTACTAAAGTCTCCAAGGGTCATTATGAATCTATCCATGGGGGCTATGATACAACAATTGCCGATGAGGATCCTAATAGATTGATTCCTTTAGATGCCGCCAAACAGTTAGAAAAAGATGGAGAAATATTTGAGGTTATAAATTATTTCTATAGCACATGCGGGGTTGGCACCAATGTTGAAAATGCCACTGAGATAGGCTCGAGAATAGCTGCTGACCTGAAAAAACAGCAGGTGAATGCCGCCTTTCTAACATCAACCTGAGGTACTTGTACTCGCTGCGTGTCAGTGATATCTAAAGAGCTCGATAAATCGGGTATAGTTAATAGTGTAATAACAGCGTTCAAGTCAATAGCTTATAATGTTGGCGCAAATAGAATAATTGTAGGCGGAGATTTTACCCATCCAGCTGGAAACCCTGATTTGCCAGCTGACAGGGAGCTGTCGTATAGAGTTAGTATTCTAAGAAAAGCTATTGAAGCTATTCGAACTGAAGTCTTAGAACCAGCAATATTTAATGTTGATGAAAGTAAGGAATAAACTATGAAACTAACAAGAAAATATTATGATGTTAAAGATATTGTTTGGGCTGATAAAACTGAATTTAAAAATAATGTGCTATCCATATGTAGGCAGGATCTGCAGAGTCAGGTAAAGCCATTTATGAAGAATATTATCGATATTGATTTTGAAATAGTTAAGCCAGGTCAGAATACTCGAATAATACATTTGCTTGATACTATTTGTCCGATGATTAAAACAAGCGGTGAGGCAAAGCAATACTCAGGATTCTTTGGGGATGGCATAACTGTAGGTAGTGGCCAAACAAATATGTATAGAGGCTTTACTATTATGGAAAGTGCTCCATTGCCTTGGGAAGATGACAGTGCCAGTAGTGGCTTACTATATCCTCGTGACGCTATTATGGATATGACCGGGCCAGTAGCTGGATTTACTCCATTTAATGAAACACTTAATTTGGTTATCGTTTATGATTTGGCAGAGGGAAAATCCTCTGCTGAATACGATAACGATATCAGATTATGTGCCTTAAAGATTTCAGAATTTTTGGCTTCTTTAACAATTGGCCTGCCTGCTGATGAGGAAGAGGTATTCTGTAACAAAGAAGTCAACGATAAATTACCCAATGTAGTATTTGTCTGGCAGTGTCAAAATCAAGGTGTTTATGCTAACACATTTTTATATGGCCATCCGATAGATAATCTGGTGCCAGTATTGTTGAATCCTAATGAAATGTTGGATGGTTGTGTTGTAAGTGGTAATTACGTTTGGCCGGCATTTAAAGTGCCAACCTATTTGCATGCAAATCATCCAATTCTGTTAGAGTTATATAAAAAACATGGTCATGAAATAAACTTTAAGGGTGTAATCTTTAGTCGAAGCCATAACCCATCTAACTGGCATAAAACCAGATCGGCAGAATTTTGTGTTAAAATCGCGCGAGAGTTGCAGGCCGATGGCCTGATCATGGCCTGGGAAGGTGGAGGTAATGCCGCTGTAGATGGGATGCTAACCATTCAGAGTGCCGAAAAAAGAGGCATTAAAACTTCAACTGTTACTTTTGAATTTGGCGGTAAGGATGGCACAGAGGGGGTTTTATTAGTAGATGATGTGCCTGAAGCAAATGCGGTCGTCAGTGGAGGAAGCATTGAGAAAGCCTATACCCTTCCTAAAGTAGATAGAGTGGTTGGCGGCAAAAGAATGCGCCTAAATAAGGAAATGGGGGGATATTTCCCATTAGCTCATGAGCCCATAACGTTTGAGACAACTACTCAACTTTATTTATCGGGAAATCAGTCTGCTCACGGAAAACTCTTTGCTGAACAATACTAAAATGGATTAGAGGATGTTGAGTTAGTAGATAATATACCTTAAACTAAGACCGTTATTTTTTGATTTTTGCATATTGCAAAATTATTTAAATAGGGTGCTGAACACTAAAATATTAGTGTGACAGCCCCTTATTTTTGCAAACGATAATAATTATTAGTATAAGGTACGCAATTTTAATGAGACTAATACTATTTACATTTAGTTTGAAAAAAGCTAAAATTTATAATATAATTCGGGAGTATACTGATGTTAGAAGGAATGCTTATGCCTAATAAAGAAATTAATATTGGTAAAAAATTAAGAGCCCTGAGAAAACAAAATGGAATTTCATTGCAGCAGCTGTCTAAAGATGTTGGAATGAGTTATTCTTATTTATCTGGTTTAGAGAACGGTAAACATTCAATTACCATAGATAATTTGCAGAGATTGTCTAATTTCTTTAATACTGATATAATTTTTTTCTTTGAAGGAAAAGAAGAAAAAGACACTATTTTTATCGGTAAAAATGAACGAGACGATGTTTATACCGAAGACGGAGTCAGCTACAAGATAATGACCAGTAGAAAGTGTGAAAATCTGCAGATGTCTTATATCAAACAACCGCCCAGAACACCTATTAAGAAAAATATGCATCATCATATTGAAGGTGATGAGATTATTTATTGTGTAAAGGGAGAGCTTCATGTTGATATTGGTGAGGACTCATATATCTTGAATTCAGGTGATTGTGTAATTTTCAAATCTAATATAGATCATGCTCTATACACATTAGACAGTGACGCTGAGTTTTTGTTGATAAACAGCCCCCCCTATGCAGATTCTCCATACAAACCGAAAAGTTAAGCAGATTTGAAGGCCACTTTATCAAAGTGGCCTTTTTCATAGCAATGTAAAATGGCCTTGCAGTATAGTTTAACTCTCAGTTAACATCCCATGGCTAACAGTCTGTTTATTTTACTACAGGTTTTTTACCATAGTAGCAGTTCTTAAGCAGCTCTTTGGCTTCTTCCAGGGTTGGAATTCGAGGTGACAGCTTTGTTGCCATTGCCATAAGAGCTAAACCTGCAAAATCGTCTACCTTTTCCATGAATGGTTTCTCAGCTATTCCTGCCTCTGCCAAGCTAATCGGGAGGCTTAGCCTGGTGTTAAAGTCGACTAGATAGTCAGCCAGGCTCTGACAATAATCTCGTTCACTCGGTCCCTGAAGTCCTAAACGTTTAGCTAATACGGTATAAGATGGATGTGGGCCTGTAAATGCTGTCGTATAGGGAAGCAGCAGGCCACAAACCAACCCATGTGGAATGCCAAAATAGGCTCCAGGCTGGTCAAAACCATGAGCGAGTCCAGCACATGAATTAGTGATAGCGACACCAGCTAAGGTGGCAGCTACATGACAGGTTTCCCTGGCCTTATCTTTGCACTCATCAATGCCCGCTACCGAATCTACTAAATTCTCTAAGATATCCAATGCTGCACCTAAGGCAATTGATCTTACCATTGGAGAAGCTGCGACACATACTGCTGCTTCTAAAGAGTGGGTTAGGGCATCCATTCCTGTATGGGCGGCTACAGTTTTTGGCAGGGTATCCGCAAAGTTAGCATCTATAATGGCATAGGCGGGAATTAACTCGTTCGAAATCATAATATGCTTTGATTTGTCTTTTTGATCGATGAAAACAGCTACTGAGGTTGTTTCTGATCCTGTGCCACTGGTAGTCGGTATGGCAACCATAATTGCTTTTTTACCCAGTTTAGGCAGGGCAAATGGTCTGAGAGACTCTTCTATACTCATATCAGGGTTTTCATAAAAGAGGTGCATCGCTTTGGCAGTATCCATTACAGAGCCACCGCCAATGGCTATAATTAGATCGGGGTTATAGCTTTTCATCTCTTCAGCGTATCTTAATATATCGTTGAAATAAGGCTCATTCTTGATATCAGCTATAAACAGACATTCTCCACCGTTTTTAGTGATCAACTCTTTTAACTGAACTTTAATCGCCTCTGAAGTAGCTCTTCCATCATAGATTACTGCGGCCCGCTTTTTAGCAAGTTGACCGATAAAATTAATAGAGCCCCGTCCTACAATTAAATTACTGGTTGCTAAAGGTTGATATTTGTTATCCATAATTCTTCTCCCTTTCATCATATTATAGACTGTTCTCATATTTCTATTAATATTTTACATAACTAAATTCTTAACATTAATATAAAG
>JANQLZ010000006.1 GCA_028280325.1 Bacillota bacterium | reverse complement strand
TTGCTATTCTTTTACGGTTCAGATTTTACTTTTGTCTGACCAACTGAGCTGGCAGCAGTTGCTGCAAGATACGATGAGTTTGTAGATCTGAACACAGAGGTCCTGGCCATCAGCACAGACAGTATTTACTCCCATAAAATATTTATCCAGACTTCGCCCTCAGCCAAGAAAGTTAACTATCCTCTGTTATCTGACAGAACCCAGGAGGTTTCTAAAAAGTACGGAGTGCTCAATGAAAAAGAAGGGTTCGCCTATCGAGCCGCTTTTATTATTGATCCGGATGGAACTATTCAGGCAATAATGATCAATCCTCAGCCAGTAGGCCGTAATATCGACGAAATTATCAGAATTTTAGAGGGGTTGCATTTTAACAGAGAAACAGGCCGGGGAGCTCCAGCCGACTGGGAACCCGGGGATCCGGGTATTGATATTGGTTGGGATTATGTCGGCAAGTACTAACCAGAAAATTGATCTTACTGTACTTTATGTTTTGTACTCATAACATTTAAAGTAGCTGAGAGTGATCTGCTTCTATAAACTTAGATCTAGATATAAGCAGAAAAAAGAACTCTGCAAATACTATTAGATTGACATTTGTAAACTAATATAGTATAACGAGTGTAACTGGTATGGCAGGTTATACATTTTAACACAGGGGGGTAGGGTAATGTCAGCACCTATAGGAAAACATATCTTTGGTACAGTTAAGGTTGGCGCTAAAGGCCAAATTGTAATACCAAAAGAGGCACGTGATATCTTTAATATTAAAACTGGGGATACACTATTGGTACTTGGCGACGAAAAGCAAGGTATAGCAATTGTCAAGAATGAGGTATTTAAAAATTTCGCCTACGATATTTTAAAAGCTCAAGAAAGCAAACCGGAGGAATAACCTGATTTTTTAGTATGTTGATTAGTACAACACATTTTTTCCATTTTATATCGAATACAACAGACCCACATGGGCCTGTTTTTTTATTTGCTTGACATTCTTCATTTGCATGTGGTATAACTAGTATGAAAAGTATTACTAAACCTATATTTCATACTAAGCAGAGAGGGTGATTTCATGGCTGAACTGAGCGGTAAGTACATTTTTGGAACAGTAAAAGTTGGTGCGAAAGGTCAAATAGTTATTCCGAAAGAGGCCCGAGACATCTTTAATATCCGTCCAGGGGATAGGCTTCTGCTCCTGGGTGATGAGGACCGAGGAATAGCAGTAATGAAGAATGATATGCTTAAAGATTTTGCTCATGAAATCTTATTGGCTCAAAGAAAGGGTGAGAAAGAATGTTAAACGCTGTGGAGGTAAATAACTTAACAAAGCGATTTAAAGGACGTACCGCAGTTGATTCACTTAATTTTTCCATAAAAAAGGGTGAGTTTTTCGCTCTGCTCGGACAAAACGGTGCTGGAAAAACAACAACTATTAGATTGCTGTGCTGTCTGCTGACACCTACAAGTGGTGACGCAGTCTTACTTGGTGATAGCATTATTGAAAATCCTACTGCAGTAAAGCAAAAGCTCAATGTATCACCCCAGGAAACAGCTGTTGCTCCCAATTTATCAGTTAAGGAAAACCTGGAGCTGATTGCTGCAATATATGGCAGCAACAAGCAGGAGGCTGAGGTTAAGGCTAATAAAATGCTAACGGCTTTGGGCCTGTCAGAACGAGCTCGGGATAAGGCCAAAACACTGTCGGGTGGTATGCAGCGGCGCTTGAGTATAGCTATGGCTCTCATCTCAGATCCCCAAATAATTTTCCTGGATGAGCCTACAATTGGGCTTGACGTACGGGCCAGACGAGAGTTGTGGAAACTAATCAGGGAGTTAAAGGGCAAAATTACCATCATTTTAACCACTCACTATTTAGAAGAGGCCGAAGCTCTTGCTGATAAAATAGGAATTATGCACTACGGCAAAATCCGAATGCTTGGTTCATTGGACCAGATCAAAGAAGCAACCGGTCAAAAAACCCTTGAAGATGCATTCTTTATGCTGACAGAAAAGGAGGTCGAATAATGAGATTTCTGGCATTCTCTACCCGCAACCGCAAAGAGCTCTTGAGAGACCCAATTAGTCTTATTTTTGGTATCGGTCTACCTGTACTGCTGTTATTGGTTATTTCGCTGATTGAGAGAAGTGTTTCAGGCATGGCCGAGATATTCAGTATTGAAAACTTTGCACCGGGCATTGCCATGTTTAGCCTGTCATTTATAGCCCTTTTTTCAGGTATGTTGTTGGCAAACGATCGCAGTAGCTCATTTTTAGCCAGGTTGTTTGCCTCACCACTGGCTGCTTCTGATTATCTTTTAGGGTATTCGCTGCCGCTGCTGCCCATTGCCTTAGTGCAAAGCGCTGTCTGCTTTATAACAGCTTTCTTTCTCGGACTGTCAGTCAGTGTTAATGTCTTGCTGACAATTTTGGTGCTAATCCCAGTGGCTATCTTATTTATTGGGATTGGCTTGCTACTGGGCAGCATATTTTCCAATAAACAGGTTTCACCTATTTGCTCTATTGTTGTTCAGGTAGCTGCCCTGTCCAGCGGAATGTGGTTTGACCTTCACCAAATCGGAGGAGCATTTAAAGCTGTCTGCTACGCACTGCCTTTTGCTCACGCCGTCGATCTAGCCAAAATAACCCTGGCCGGAGGAGGATTCACTGCAATATACCCCCATCTGTTATGGGTTGCTGGATATGCAGCGGTGATTTTTGCTTTAGCAGTCAGGGCTTTTAAAAAGAGAATGAAAGCTTAATGATATTTAGTTGATCAATAACACGGGGTAGAAAACTGATTCGGATTTGTGTTAATATTACAACATTATACTAAAAATGTGGTGAGAACAGAATGAAGAACATAGCTATCGCCGATCTGCTTTTTCCGGATATAAATAAAGATATTGAATTTTATGAGAAAATGTATCCGCCTCGCAAGCTTAAAGAGGGGGCAAAAGTCACCAGAATCGCTCCCAGTCCGACAGGGTTTATCCACTTGGGGATCCTATACGGTGCAATTATTGACGAAAGATTAGCCCATCAGAGTGATGGAGTATTTATGCTGCGAATCGAAGACACAGACAGCAAAAGAGAGGTTGAGGGGGCGGTCGGGTTAATCAACAGCACTATGAGGTTCTTTGGAATAGAATTTGATGAAGGGGCAGTTGAAAAAGGGGATAAAGGTGAATATGGCCCCTACCGTCAACGGCAGCGGCGAGATATCTATCGAACTTTTGCCAAATACCTGGTGGCCAATGGTTACGCTTATCCGTGTTTTTGTACTGAGTCTGATCTGGACAAGATGCGCGACAGGCAAAAGCAGCTTAAAGAGAACTTCGGTTACTATGGAAAGTGGGCCATACACCGTGATCTAAGTTATGACGAGGTTGTTAAACAGCTCGAGCAAAAGCAGACTTTTGTAATCAGGCTCAGGTCGGTGGGGTCACCCTCTAACACGATTCAAGCCCGTGATGAAATTCGAGGTATATTGAGCATGCCGGAAAATAATCAGGATATGGTACTGCTAAAATCCGACGGAATTCCAACCTATCATTTTGCTCATGTAATTGATGACCACTTAATGCGCACTACTCATGTTGTCCGAGCCGAAGAGTGGCTGCCAACATGGCCGGTACACCTGGAATTGTTTAGTTTTTTTGGCTGGGATACCCCTAAGTTCTGTCACACTGCCCAATTAATGAAAATGGACAACGGGAGTAAGAGGAAGCTTTCCAAACGAAAAGACCCGGAGCTGTCTTTAGAATATTATCGCTCCCAAGGTTATCTGCCGGAAGCAGTATGGGAATATTTGATGACAATTTTAAACTCCAATTTCGAACCATGGCGATTGGCAAATGGTAATAAAGACCTAAAGGAATTTGAATTCACTACGGCAAAAATGAGTAATTCCGGAGCTTTATTTGATTTAGTAAAGTTAAATGGCATAAGTAAGCAGGTTATTGCCCAAATGTCTGGTGAAAGAGTTTATGATTTACTGTCAGCCTGGGCTAAACGATATGACCCTGAATTCTACCAGACTATAAGTGCAGAAAAAGACAAAACTATCGCCATATTGTCAATTGGGAGGAACAAGAAAAAACCGAGAAAGGATATTTATTGCTGGAGTCAGGGGAAAGAATTTATTAAATTTGTTTATGACAAATATTATCTGCAGGAAGATGAATATCCTATAAGCATTCAAGCCGATGATATCCAAAGCATATTAAAATCTTACCTGGAGATGTATCGCCACTGTGATCAGAAAGAGACCTGGTTTGAAAAAATTAAGCTGCTGACCCATAAGCTGGGTTACGCAGTGCGAGTAAAAGACTATAAGCAAATTCCAAATAAATATCGAGGAAACATAACCGATGTTACTACAGTTATCAGGTTGGCTATAACCGGAAGAAGTAATTCACCGGATCTTTGGGCCATTCAGCAGCTGTTGGGAGAAAAGGCTGTCCATAAAAGAATTTCCCAGGCAATCAGGTAATCTCTTGCTTATTTCGTTAGGAATTCTTCAGAAAATATTAATAAAGTTCTAATAAAATTAGATTATAATACTAATAATAGGCAAGGTTGTTCGTCAGTCTCTGACTGAGAGTATCGACATCAGAGGAGTAAACAGATGATAGAATGGCTTAACAGTATTATAACAATGGAATTTTGGACACAAATGCTAGACCAAATTGCTGACTTGGGGATGATTGCCGGAATCGGACTGCCGATGATTGAGGCCTTTTTTCCGCCTTTGCCGTTGTTTGTGTTTGTTACTATTAATATTTTTGCTTTTGGTTTTTGGCTGGGATACCTGTATTCCTGGTTAGGGTCCTGTATTGGTTCAATACTTGTCTTTTTACTGATTAAAAAGTTCGGCCGACAGCGATTCGAAATACGTCTGCAACAGAATGAAAAATTGCGCCATATTTTTTATTGGATTAAGCAAAAGGGGTTTACCCCCATCTTTTTTCTGCTGGTATTTCCGTTTACGCCTTCGATAGCTGTCTGTGGCCTGGCAGCTTTAGCTGGCATAAAAAATAGAGAGTATTTCTGTGCCTTGGTACTTGGCAAACTGATTATGATCTTCTCTTTAAGCTTTATTGGTGTTAATATAACAGCCTTTTTAGAGCAGCCGTTAAAATCAATGCTGTTGATATTGATCACTGTTGCTGTATCTTTTGCCGGAAAGTATATTTTACAGCGGTGGGAGAGCAAAAACAGAGCAGCAGCTCAGGAGAGATATCAGCAAAAAAAGGTTTCATAATTTAATTTAAGTGTTTTTCAGTAACCTTGAACTGTCCTAATGACGCTATGAACAATGGTTGGGCGGTTGGTGGGCAGTAGGTTGGCAATTGTATTTGGTTGCCAATATGGCATTCTGTGTATTCACAATATAAAAGCCTGATTTCAGGAGCTTATTCTTAGGAATAGGCTTTTTTTATTTATATTTGCTAACCTGTTGACAAATCAGAATATATAACTTAATATATTACACAAGTTGAATATAATATGTTATATAACTTTGAGTAAGGAGAGGTTAAATGAGTTTAAGATACGGATTACTGGGTTTGTTGAGTTACCAAGACATGACCGGGTATGAGCTGAAAAAAACTTTTGACAGTTCGCTACACTTCATGTGGTCTGTTAAAGCCAGTCAAATATACAGAGAGCTACAAAAAATGGAGTCAGAAAGTATTGTCAAATCCAGTATTGTTGAACAGCCTAAAAGGTTTGATCGCAAAGTTTATTCAGTAACAGAATCAGGGAAAACAGCTTTTGCAACTTGGATAGCAAAGTTTCCGCAGGGCTTATTAGCCCCAATAAGAGATGAGTTTATCATAAGAGTGTTTTTTGGTAAATATGTCGGTTTGGAGAATCTTGAATTTGAGATTAAACGCTATAAGAAACAAGAGGAAGAGGAACTTGCTACCTTGGACATTATTGAAGATTCAGCAAAAAAAGCAGCTGACCGTGATGGATTTGAAAAAGACTTGTTTTACTGGCTATTGACCGTATCGAGAGCAAG
>JANQLZ010000082.1 GCA_028280325.1 Bacillota bacterium | reverse complement strand
TACCCAATTAGCATATCCTTTTCTAAAGCTCTCAGGGAATAATTATAAAAGACATGGTATACCTGAAGCACTGAATCTGTGGTAATAAAGGAGGGTATCCCCAAGTACTCATTTTTCTCATATATGTAAAACAGCTGTTCCTCATTGTTTGGAATAACAACAAACCCATTTTGGGTTAGCAAACTTTGTTGACCAGCAGTAAAGCCTTCAAATTGATCCAGGTTTTCAATATTTGATAAATCATCTTTCACCTCATAAGACTTAACCAGCGCCTCGTAATTTGACGGGCTATATGGAACATTAATACTTTTTTTGGTTCTTTGGCTAGCAAAATGCACTACATCCTGAGGAGTTTCTTCTGAATGTTCCGCTGTCTCATCAGCAGGAGTTTTATCTTCGTCATTCTCTTTAATTACCTGATTATTACCAGCTTCCGCAGGGATATCTTTGGCAGTATCACTGTCATTATTACACCCAGTAGGTAGCACCAGCATAGCTGTTAAAATTGCAATACATAATAGACAGCTAAACGCTCTTTTTAAAACCATTTCTTTCACCTCAATCTTGTTTCTTGCTTTACTGCTCAACTATAGCTTGCTCTAAAAAGCCTGTTACGTCATATTTCAAAGCCAGCCATTTACTTTTAGAGTTTTCCTGGAGATAGACATTTATTTGATCCCGGAAGTGTGCTGATTTATTAATGGTAAAGATATCCTCGTATTCATTACTCTCGATTAGTACTTCAAACCCAAAGCCTTTCCACTGATAAGCACTTATAACCTTATTACCATTGCTCAGTAATTCAATAGCCAGTAGCTCGTCAGAACCATCTTGGTCGATATCTTGAAAAATGTAATCATCAAATGGCTTTGAAAGCCTTGAACCTCTCCATTTGGGGAAAATGCTGGTGTCATTCCAATCATATATAAATGGTCTTTTAGCCATAATTGGATGAAACTTGGTCTTTTTGTACATAGCAATTGATATCTCTAATTGCCCGTCTCCATCTACATCTGAGGTTTGTACTTTCCAGGGATTCATGCCCTCAAAAGATTTATCGTATACCTTATGTAAACCGTCATCATAGGAATAAACAACAAAATCTCTGCCAAACTCACTAGTATTACAACCTATAATCATCAATATTTCATCAGTGGAGTCGTTATTTAAATCTGATATACAATAGCTAACAATTTTTTCGTTTTTCATAATTACCTTCATTGAATCTACCACAGTTTTTCCATCTAATGAAGCAACTTGCAGGTTACCTGCCAGACACGTTAAAGCATACTCCTTAGCATCAACTCGTAGAATTAGAGCTTGCTCCAGTTCATTACTCACTTCGTTTATAACTTTTGACTTTAGGCCTATAACTAATGTAATTGATACAAGTGCTATAGATATCACCAGTATTCTTTTAAAAAAAACGCTATGCTCTTTCAATCTATCTTCCTCACAATTTATGTCATATGGTTATCAACATCTAATCCTACATTTCTTCATTTCAGCTGATTTTCCTCCAATAATTTCATTTTTATTTAATCTCTTCAAAGGAACTGTCGGATTAACAGAAACAGCAATTTAACATATCACTATTAGTTAAGGTCACATCAGGTAGCCTGGTACTTTAAAAAGGCTTAGATAGGCAACGTAAATTACAAGCTATAAGTAAGGTAACATAAGTAACTGATTGACGAGGAAAATCATGATACGAGTAATTGAGCTTTATCCAAAATAGTACTATGATAAAGGTTTTTAAGCATAAACATAAAGCGACCAGCATGATTCTGCTGGTCGCCATTTTTTTCAACACCCTATCTTTTATTTAGTAGGATCTTCACCTTGTATAAAGGCATACATATCATCGGTTACTTCTTGCATATTGTCTTCGCCCAAATAGCTCATGTGTCCGGATTTATAGCCTTTCACAAATACTCGATTCATGTCTAAATCAGAATGATCCAGAGTATAGTAGAGAATGCCAATTTGGGTACAGATATCGTACCAGCCATTGATGAAGAAGGTGCGCATAGTTGGGGTTCGACGCATGGCAGAGCTTAGGCTTTCAGAGGTGTTTTGCCCTTTAATATCATTGTTCCAGCTAGACCAAAGGCTATGAGAATTAACAAAATTACGATCCCAATTTTTAATACCAAGTAGTGGGAATACCTCGCCACAAAGAACTGATTGATAGAAAGAATTGTACTTTCCTACCCCTCCGTCATCACGTGGTCCCCATTTTTCCTCACTCAATTTTGGCCAATGTAATGGACGAGTAAGTCGTCCGTCCAGGCGAGATACGGCACGACCTTTATTACGAGCAACCTCACTCCGGAACTCAACAGGCTCTAAGAACAGGGCTCGTTTCTCTAAATATTCGCGAGAAACTCCGGTATAATAAATGACTCGATTAATAATATTTTCACGAGCATCACCTTTAAGATTTCTACCCTGATATAATGCCAACAGATACTCAGTATCAGCAAACTGCTTAGCCTCTGCCACAAACTCTTCTACTGTCTGATCAGAAGGCTTGTTATGATACCAGTTAACAGCAGCTAAAGTCGGAAATGCTAAAACAGCAGGATAGATAGGGGGTTTATCACTGAAGAATTTGCCTAAGTTAACTGTATTGCCAATCATAATAAGTCCGTCAAAGGTAACACTATAGGCACGGTCAGAACCAGTTGAAGAGCCTATACCAGCAACTGTACTGGCTCGAGTACAGCCATAGCTTTCACCCATTAAGTACTTAGGACTTTGCCAGCGATTGTA
>JANQLZ010000072.1 GCA_028280325.1 Bacillota bacterium | reverse complement strand
TTGCGGCTGAAACCCTCGGGTCCGACATCTTCCAGATAATCTAAGGTTTTTACTACCCCCTCGATCTCTAAATAACTTTCGTCCAGATTAAGCTGCTTGATATGCAATTCTTCACCTTGAACCAGCAGCATTCCTAAATCAGTTTCCAAAATAATTTCAGTATCGTTAAAACTACTGATATGTAATACCCCTTGAATATGCAACTGCTCCCTATTAGTAATAATCATGCGATGCTCTTTATTACTGGCTTGATCCATGAGTATCCCTCCTTATCATTTAATAATATGAGCAGAAATAAACCAATATGTATCACCAAAAGAAATTAAACGCATATAATAATATGTTGGCTATTATTTATGAGGGTGTAAAAATGAAGTAGGTGATCTAATTGGATACAACTTGGCAATTCGTTTGCATAGCCAGCTTAATGATAACGGGGGTAATCGCCGCCTTTGTCCATGATATCTACCGGGCGTTAGTTAAAGCACTTAAGGTTAAAGGAGTAGTCTTTGCTGTAGCAGAAGTAATCTTTGCATTTGCAGTTTTTACAGCAGTCAGCACAGTATTGGTATCGCTCACATCAGGGGCTCTGCGCCCTGTTTATCTTTTATCAATAGGTCTGGGCATTGTCATTTACTATGTAATATGCGGCAAACGGATTCAAAATACTGCCAAGATGATAATTACCAAGTTTAAGCGCCTGTTTGTCAATTTTTTTAGGATTATTATCCAGGTTTGTTATATGATAGGTAAAGTTATAACTTGGCCAATTGCAGCAGTTTTTAGAATTAGTACTTGCATTGCTAATGGGTTTAACTGTATTATGAAGTCAAGAAGATAGAAAAAAGCGGTATTTTCCTGATACCAGCAACCCAAATAGGGTTAATAATTGAAGTAAATTAAGACAGTATTGGTAAATGAGTGTAAATTTGCAGCTGGTTCAACCAAAAGACATTTAGGATGATAATTATGAAAAAGAAGAGATTAAGCCACAGTTACAATCAGGCTCGCTCCAGGGGGAGCCGGGTTGTCGGTGCCAGAAAGAATAGATTATTCAACATCAGCTTGAAAAAGGCAGTTGTATACTGTGCTGTTATCGTGGCGATAGTACTATGCACCAAGGTTTATCTGATGCAGAGATCGGAGCTGCTAGCTCTGAAGGAACAGAAATCTGTCCTGGAAAATGAGATTACGACTATCCAGGAGGATATTCTGCACTTGCAGCAGGAGGCCAGCAAGCTGGATGATCCAGATTACATAGAGGTAGTTGCCAGACAAGAATATGGCATGGTAGGCAAAGACGATATTGTCTTTGTGCCGGCTCGAGGAGTAGTAGAATAGGTTTGGGTACAAGGTACGGTGTTGTGGACTGCGGCAGCAACTCATTCAGGCTACTAATCGTAGAAGTGGTCGCCAACGAGATAATTGAGCTGTATAGAGATTTAAGAATGGTTCAGTTAGGATATAATCTGGAGATTGCCGGAGGAACAATTGATAGCATTACAGCGCAACGGTGTTTGGGTGCGTTGTCTTGTTTTAAAGACATAGCATCACATTACCAGTGTGATGATCTTTTTTGTGTCGGTACCAGTGCTTTGCGTTCTGCCGGCAATGCTGATAATTTTTGTCAACAGGTTTATCAACAGTTGGGAATAGTAATTGACATAATTGACGGGGATACCGAAGCCTGGTATAGTTTCAGCGGTGCAGTCGGCAGCAAAGAATTAAAATCAGGAGTAGCTGTTCTTGATATCGGTGGAGGGAGCACTGAGCTGGCAATTTCAACTGATCAGAGGCTATTGAGCTGCAGCATTCCGGCGGGATCTGTCCGAATGGATAATATTTACTGCAATTCAGGTTGCATTACTGAAAATCAACTCGCCAGATTAGACGACTATGTAAAAAAGTTATGGGATACCCATTGGAACAGAGAAACAAGCCGTATAAATCGTTTTATAGGGGTAGCGGGTACAATTACTACCCTTGCTGCCGTAAAACTAAGAATGAAGGATTATGATCCTGATAAAATAAACGGTACAGAACTGACATATCCTGAGATAAAGGCTATGCTGGACCGCCTGAATTCGTTAAGTATAGAACAAAAAGCGAAAATTCCCGGGGTAGCGTCATTACCCAGAGCCAAGACAATGGTTGCTGGTTTGGGCATTTTGCTGGCTACTCTGGAATACTGGGATCAGCAGAGTATTGAGGTCAGAGATTCTAGCTTATTACAGGGGCTGCTTTTTGAGAAGATTCTTGCTCAAAAATGTTGACAAGGCCAAAGTACTGTGTTATATTATAGCCCGTGACCTAAGCGTCACTGCAGCGCGGGGTGGAGCAGTTGGTAGCTCGTCGGGCTCATAACCCGGAGGTCGTAGGTTCAAGTCCTGCCCCCGCCACCATTACTTTGGCGGCGTAGCTCAGATGGCTAGAGCATACGGTTCATACCCGTAGGGTCACTGGTTCGACTCCAGTCGCCGCCACCAAAAAATAATTAAATAGTTATGGATGAGATGGAAGGGCTTTATTAGCTCTTTTTTAGTTATTGCTTCTTTCCACGGAGGCTTTCATAATCAATGCTATCTTGGCGTCATACGAGAAAATCTGCTAAAAGATATACTACTCGTATTATCTTTGTATCAGATTTTCTCTTTTCCTTAAGCTAGCATCAATTCTGTAAGCCACGGCATAATGATACTGTGAGGCGTTTATAAATGTGTCGCTTCGCTAATTTTATTTTTGCTTTGCAAAACTAAAATTGGTTTGGGTTACAAGCTTTTAAAAACTTTTGTATGTGATTTTAAACTGAAGTTTGTTTTGCAACAAGAGTATCTCCATAGATATACTGCCTCGTATTATCCATGTGAAAAATTATGGCTACGCCTTGATCTAACATCAATTCTGGGAGCCACGTTATGCCCAGCGTTTCGTCGTTTAGGAGTTATAGCTTCTTTTCACGGAGGCTTTTATAATTAATTCTATCTTAGTGTCATACGAGAAAATCTGCTCAAAAATATACTTCTTGTATTATTTTTGAGCAGATTTTCTCTATTCCGTGATCTAGCATCAATTCTGAAAGCCTCCTTATTATGATACTTTGAGGTGTTTAGAAATGTGCTCTAGGCAGGTTTACAACTTTGGGGTCAGGCCTTAAACTCGTAAACCAGATCGGTCAATAAATTGGCAATATGCTGGTGGATGGTTGAGCGATTGTAGGGCGATAGGTTGGCGATTGTGGGGCAATGGTTGGGCAATTGTAATTGTGTTTAGCGGGGCAGAATAACAATATTGACTGGGACCACAGCTTAATGACCACCGTACTCCTTAACTAGCGTATCATGCGGCCAACAACCTGCCTTAAAAACCACTAAGTAAAAGAGTGTCAATTATGCGTATCAGGACGGGACTGATCTTGACTATTAACTGAGAGCATAAAAACACAACCAAACTAATTTAATTCTGGAAGTGGATGGCAATATTGATAAGAACCATACGAA
>JANQLZ010000074.1 GCA_028280325.1 Bacillota bacterium | reverse complement strand
TTTTTCTTTTCCAGTTTTAAGCTGCCCAGTATCAGAACCTGGCTCTGGATCATCTACAACGGTGTATTTGTCAATGGCATCTCCTACGTGTTCTGGTTTAAGGCCTTAAAAGGAGGAAAGACCCACTTAATTTCCAATCTATTGTATTTGACCCCTTTTGTCTCTTTAATTTATATTGCTTTGCTGTTGGGTGAAAAAATCCATCCCAGTTCAGTTATAGGGCTGATTATCATTGTTTCAGGAGTTGGTTCACAGTACTTAGGCAATAAAAATCGGACTTGATTAGGACATGGTATCTGGAATCATAGTGTCTCAGTGTTAATCTAATATTTATATAAAATCACTCTCAATTAGTTAAATATTGAGAAATATTTTTAACGACTTTAAATAAATTTGAACCAGGGGTGTCATATTAAACAGGTATAATAAAGCGAGTAATATTTTAATGTTAAAGAAAAGGGGTCAAAAATGATTAACTGGAGAGTGCATAAAATAATTAACTTCGGTGAGCAGCATCGTTACCAAGGGGAGTTTGCTCACGTGAGTTTTCATGACTTTTATGGCAGGCAGTACACTATTGACTATGATAATCATTGGATTGGGTGTCTGGAAAACGGCAGATTATCCTGGACAGCCGGCCGGAGCAGGGTAGCTGAGGATATTAAGCATTTTACACTCAATTTAACAGAGCCAAAGTATGTTTCGGGAGCCCAAGACGGTTCAGTGATTATTGCCGGTGAGAGATACATCTATCGAGTTTTTGCTGAACAGCAGCGAACCGAAGTAGTGCTTGATAAAGATGAGTTGGGAATGGCTGACATCGGAAACTGTGTTTATGATGATGACAGCAATATCTGGATCAATGAAGTAACCGGCTGCCGAGTCTGGCAGTTAGATTATTATGGTCGTGTTTTGCACAGGCTGGGGCAGGGAAAGCCCGGTTTTCAATTAGAGGATGCTGATTATGACCAGGTTGCCTTTAATTGGATTTATGATTTGCGCAAAGGCACCGATGGCAATATTTATGTGCTGGACAGTAAAAACTACGCTGTCAGAATGATCGATATTAATCGACGGGTAGTAAAGCTGGTCTCGGGAACCGGCCGCAGCGGCTATAGTGGCGATGGTGGCAATGCGCTGGATGCTACCTATGGAGGCAATGAAGGCACCCATTTCGATGGCCCCTGGGCCCTGTCGCTCGATGAGGAAAACAATATTTTCATTGGAGATACTCAAAATCACGTGGTTAGAATGATTCACAGAGGTACGAATACGATTTCAACTATTGCTGGTGATAGCTCAATTACCAGCCAAAGTCCTAACAACCCCCATGAAACCGATCTTTTTAAGTTAAAGCTAAACCTGATATGTAGCATGAATTACCATAAAAACAGACTCTTTATCCCCGAATGGGAAGGCGATCTAGTGGTTTTGGAGAAGAATTTAACAATGGTTGGGCGATTGTAGGTCAATAGTTTGGCAATGTTGCCGGCTCTTGCTTTATTCCAGTATTCAAACTATAATACTAATATTATGACACCCATTAAATGTTGACCTTAGAAAAAGTGCAAATTTAATGAGGAGAGAATCTAATGTTGCAGGAGTTAAACAAGAGAGATTTTAGTAAAGTAGTTAGTCTGTTTACTGGTGACAAGGTCAATTTAGAGCCCCAGGGAGTTGCCTACGGTTATAACCCGGGTTGGATTTATGTAGATAATTACGATAGCCCTCGTTCTGCCCTGATTTGGGTTAAAGGGATGGAGGGATTCTACTTTGCAGGGGATGCCAAAAATAGTTTTTTTAATAATCAGGTTGAAGCATTCCTGGCTGAGGTAGTATTGCCTAAAGCTAAGTCAATGAACTATAAGTGGATTGAAATGAGTGGAATGAACCCGGCCTGGGAGGTCAGCTTAGCTAAAATTTTTAGTGGTAGAAAAGGCTATGCAGAATCCAAACAGTTTGTTTATAAGCATCAGAGGCTACAGGATTTTAAGGTAAACTATCAGCTTAAAAGCAATTACCGGGTCAAAGCAATTGACCAAAAGCTTTTAGCTGGTGATATAAGTAATTATGACCATCTTGAATCTATAATATTAAACTGGTGGGAATCTTTTGAGGATTTCTTAAAGCATGGTATAGGATTTTGTGTTATGCATAATACCAAAATTATCTGCACCTGTCTGACCAGTTTCAGAAAAAAAGGCCAAATGGCATTAGATATTCATACGCTGAAAGAGTATCGTCAGCAAGGGTGTGCTACAGTTGCAGCCAGTTTATTCTTAGAGTATTGTCAGGCTAACAATTTAGAGCCTTATTGGGACTGTATGGAAACCAACTATGCTTCACGAGCATTGGCAGTTAAACTGGGTTATCAGAAACAGTTTGAATACATGTTGTTTGAATTTTTAGTTTAATTAAAAGGGGCTCGCTCAAAGGCGAGCCCCAATTAGTTATTTACCAGCCAGCTAGCCTCACAGCAGGCCGTTTTCTTAGTAAAAAGTACATTATGTGAGTAGCTAAGTTCATTTTATAACAAAAGTTTAGAGTTATATGCTATTCTTAAATAGAGTAAAAAGGGGGAAATAGTATGAAATTAAATTTGGGTATTGCCTCTCAAATAACCTGGCTGTATTTTGAGGACCTCAAGCAGGCCGATGAATTCTTTCAAAACACTCTCAAGTTAAAGTTGGTTGAGGATCAGGGCTGGGCTAAAATATACGGGGTTGCCGGCAAGGCTTTTATCGGAGCTGTTGATTCCACTCAAGGATCATTAAAATCTCTGCCGGAACACGATATGCTGTTTTCATTAGTCGTAGACAGTGTTGAAGACTGGCATCAGCATATTAAAACCAGCAATATGACTGATATTACGGAAATAGGCGGTATGAAAGAGGTGCCGATTAAGACCTTCTTTGCCACCGGGCCAAATGGATACCGATTTGAGTTTCAGGCCTTTACAGCTGAAAATGCCCGAAAAATATTCCACTAAGAATTAGTGACTGTTGCATTAATAAAATAGAATTTAGCTTTCTTAAATAATCCGGCAATAATCCACAACGTACCTGGTTTTACTTCGTCAGATGTAATGGACTCCTGAGGCTGCTGAAAAAGTCCGCTCTCTGTGTCACTCAAAAATAACGCTAACTTCAGCATACTACTTGTATAGCTTCAGCTAGCATTTTTTTGGTTCCTTGACAGCAAACATTTTCAACAGCCTCAAAGAAGTAGTTAGCTTCCTTACTGAAAATGCTAATAAAGTCAACTAATTTTTAATGGATTATACTTTAGAATTTACTTTAAGTGTTTTCCAGCAATCTAGGACTCCTAGTTAATCTTCAACAGGGAGTTGGTCGTCCATGACCCTGCGTCAATATTGCCATTTTGCCCCAATAACTTCAACTGCCAACCTACCGCCGACCTATTGCCAACCCATTTTAAAAAAGTTTATCATTTTCCTCAGTTACTTATGTGGATTATTACCTAACTTATAGCTTGCAATTTACGTTAAGTATATAAGTGTTTGTTAAATTACATAGGCTTCCTGGTATAACTGATGTTTCTGTTGATGCGAGCCCTTTTCGCTTTAAACCAGGTAATTAAGACATTGACAATAGTACTATATAGTACTATAATATTCCTATATAGTACTTTTAGAAAGGAGATTGCTTTGGCTAAGAGACGTGAAGGTGGCTTCTTAATATCAAAGGTTAAACAGTTATCGGCTAGAATCTTTGACAAAAAGCTTAAAAACTACGGTATTTCAGAGTTAAACAGCGCTCAGGGTAGAATTATTTTCTCGCTGTGGCAAAAAGACAAAATAGCAATCAGTGCACTGGCCAGGGAGACAGCGCTGGGTAAAACTACGCTAACAAGTATGTTAAACCGTTTAGAGAAAAGCGGCCTTATTGTCAAGCAGGCCAGCACAGCAGACAGGCGTCGAACCATTGTTTCCTTAACGGAAAAAAGTAAAAGATTACAGGATAAGTTTGAAAGGGTTTCCGAGGAAATGACGGATTTATTCTATCGAGGGCTGGCAGAAGCAGAAATAGATCAGTTTGAAAAAACTCTGGCGCACATCTTAACTAATTTAACAAACGAAGAGGAGAACTATGATGAAGGTTAAGCAATTAGCTTTAGAGCTTGTGGAAAATAGTAAAATAACGGTTGTCGGCTCGGTAAATGCTGATGGTTATCCCAATGTTAAGGCTATGCTTAACCCCGGGATAGAAACGGATTAGAGGAGTTTTATTTTTCAACTAATACATCATCGCTGAGAGTCTCGCAATTTTTGGAAAATGATAAAGCCTGTTTGTATTTTTTTATTGATAAACAGTTTAAAGGCATTATGCTAATCGGTAAAATGGAGGTCTTACATGACCAGGATATCAAGAATCGGCTCTGGCATACCGGGGATGAAAGATTTTATCCGCTGGGGGTGACAGATCCAGACTACTGTGTACTTAAGTTTGTCAGCCAAGTGGGTAGGTTTTATCACAATTTGGAGACAACTGAATTTGAGATCAACTAAAGGGTTATTGCTAAAAACTGAGCTTACCTAAAGTGGCAAGAAATGATATAATGGCTTTATGCTTCATAACTTCGAAAGGATTTATAACTATGAAATATGCCAGACCTCCTTGTTAACAGCTAGCTAAAAACTCACGAGCACCACCAATATTTTTTAGAAATTAAAAAAATATCGGAGGTGCAATGATGAGTTACATGAATAATATTAAAAAACTATATCTAAATATCTTTTTTCATAACCTGATGTTTGCTTATGTAATTGAGCGATTATTTTGGGAGCAAAGAGGAATGACCGTGTTAATGGTGGTGTATGCAGAGATAATATATGCTGCTACCGTTATATTATTTGAGATTCCAACGGGCATCATTGCTGATAAATGGAGTCGTAAAAAAATGATGGTCATCGGTGCTTTAATGACCTGTATGGAATGGCTGCTGATAATTCATGCTCATAACTTTTGGCATTTTGCTATAATAGTTTTTTTGGCAGGAATATCTAACGCTATGGTCAGTGGTTCTCAAAATGCACTGTTATATGATTCACTAAAAATGGCAGGCTGTGAAAATGAGTTTGAGAAAACTATCGGTCGTTTAAGGGCATTTGATTTTAGCGCTGCTTTAATAGCAGCCTTATCGGGGGCCTTCTTAGCAAACAGATTTGGCCTGGAGTTTAATTATTGGTTGTCTCTCATAAGTTCAGTAATTGCTTTAGGTGCAACACTATCTTTAGTAGACATAGAGCAATTGAGTAGGACAGAGCCTCTCCCTTTCAAGGATTATGTATTTCAAGCTCTTCAAGTATTCAAAAACAGTAAGGCATTGTGTATAGCAGTTTTGTCAGGGGTTTTTCTAGCTGCTACTGTGAATTACTTAGATGAATTTTGGCAGATTTATTTAGATAGATTGAATATACCAGTTATTTATTTTGGTCTGTATTCGGCATTCTGCACTTTTGTCAGAATTCCAGGCAGTTTAATGGTGGACAAACTATCTAAACGATATAGATTTGCCCAGCTCATATCTGTTAATATCTTAGTCTACGGTTTGGGATTCATATTTGTAGCTGTCTTCAGGAGCCCTGTCAGTATTGTTTTTTTAGTACTGATAAATATGGTCTCCGGGATAGCTGAACCAGTAGTAAGTAGCTATTTGCATCACAGAATAGACTCTAGTATGAGGGCCACTATTGACTCATTTCAATCTCTGGGTCAAAAGCTCGTTACGATTGTCGTAGGCTTAGCCTTTGGTTATTGTTCTACTAAGTTCACAATCTTCGGTGGCTTTGGAGTATTGGGTATATTATCGCTTGGCTATTATTTACTATTTACCATAGTTAAATCTAAAATAGAGATATAGTAATTAAAGAGGCTGGAGCATTATAAAAATAGTGCACAGCTTCTTTTTTAGCCAGTAATTGCGACTGAGGACAGATGTTTAATACTAATATGCTAAAAGCCGAGTAACCTAAGAGCTTTAATTGAGCTCTTATTTTTACTTTTTACCGATACTACGATATAGTTTTAGAGAGATTAATAATTTGAGGATTTATAATGAGATTAGACCGTTTAATAAGTATTTTACTAATACTGGTAGAAAAGAAAAAGATTACAGGTAAGGAATTAGCAGACTATTTCGAGGTTTCACTTAGAACGATACAAAGAGACATAAACTCTTTAAGCACTGTAGGAGTTCCTGTATATTCTGATTCAGGGCCTAACGGCGGGTATCGATTATTAGAAAACTATCGGCTTGATAAAAGTTTTTTAAAAAAGAACGAAGCTTCATTGCTTTATAATTTTATTGATTCTCTTTACAAGACTGTTCCCAACGAAAGTCTAAAAAATATATATCACAAGTTTCAAGTTATAAAAACTCAGGATCAACCAGTAAATAATCAGCACCTTCAAATTCAAATGAATCCCTGGGTTGAAGATGAGCATTTAATAACTAAGCTCAAAGCTATCTCTAAAGCAATAGAAAACAATAAAAGATTAATGATTGAGTATTTAGATCTAAACAATAATAAAACAAGCAGAGTTACTGAACCTTATTCATTAGTTGTTAAAGAATCAACCTGGTATTTGCATGCTTTCTGTACCTTAAGAAGCAGTTTTCGGCTGTTTAAGTTAAGTAGAGTTGTCAACTATCAAATCCTGCGTGATAGATTTATCAGAGAAGAAAAATATCAGCCTTGGGAGTATAGTGATTTAGGAATTAAAACCACTAGAATAATTTTAGAATTTAACAGCTGTGTTAAGGGGAGACTGTTAGATCATTTTAAACAGAGTGAAATAAAAAATACTGGTGATACCATATTAGTAGAGGTTAATTACCCAGAAGACGAATGGCTTTATTCACTACTGCTGAGTTTCGTTCCTCATGTTAACGTCATTGAGCCCACGGCGGTTAAGGATAAACTGGTAAAAAAATTAAAAGAAGGACTTGGTAGGTTATGTGAATAATAGCGTCAGTGGGAGAGGATCAGAGCATTAAAAAGACTGGATTATAATAACTATATCGGGTTGTGCTGTTCTCAATATGGAAATTATGATAATATTGTAAAGTAAACTGCCTTTTGCAGGCTAGTAATTATTTAAGAAAGGAAAATCAATATGCATACATCTGGTTTAGCTAGTGTACCAGGCTCTGAGCAAAGACTACATCTAAATGAAGAACATAGTCGTGTTCAGAGCCTACCTCAAAAAGTTGTTTTAGGCTGACATTTTTGAGTAGTTTTTGCTTTTATTAATTTTTCTAAAAGATTGAGATTAATAGATAGGAGCAAAGATTATGAAATATAAAAATGCACAAAGTGTATTACCTGAAGAGGTAATTAAAATCATTCAGAAATATATCGACGGATCGTACCTGTACATTCCCAGAGTAAGCGAGAATCGCAAGTCCTGGGGAGAAAAAAGCGGCACTAAAGGCTTGTTAAAGGCCAGGAACAGAGAAATCTACCGTAAATACACAGCAGGCGTGTCGATTAAAGAATTAGCCCTGTGTTACTATTTAACTGAGCCCAGTGTCAGAAGAATTATCAGGAATGAAAAATGCAATATTTAAAAATAAACCAGCAATTTGTTTAGCGGCAAATGTGCTGGTTTTGTAAATTTAAAAAGGATGTGCTGAACAATCTTGATGCTGGAGAGTTTATGCAATTGAGTCTGCAGTAGAGCAGATGTTATGATTTAGTAGCTGTAAAGGGATATGACCAGCTAGAATTGCAAGAGAGTGTGAGCAGTTATGAGTATTTTATCGATCAATAGCTTAAGCCATAGTTTTGGTGACAAACATATTTTTAAGGACACGACTGTCAGATTGCTGCGAGGCGAGCATGTCGGTATTGTCGGGGTCAATGGCATCGGCAAGTCTACACTAATGAATATCATAACCGGCCAGTTATTAGCTGACCAGGGCACAATAGAGTGGAGCAATAATATTAAATTTGGTTACCTGGACCAGCACATTAGTCTTCACAAATACCAATCAATCCGAGAAGTATTACAGGCAGCCTTTCAATCGCTGTATGATAAAGAAGCTGTGATGAATGACTTGTATCATTCCAGCGCCAGATTGACAGGAACAGCCCTGACCAAAGCCCTGCACCAGGCCAGTGAGCTGCATGATTATTTAGTTAACAATGAGTTTTTTAATATCGATTCTAAAATAGAAGCAGTAGCAGCGGGACTGGGGTTAAAGGAGCTGGGTTTAACCAGGCCGGTCAATCAGCTGAGCGGCGGCCAGCGAACCAAGCTGCTGCTGGGTAAACTGCTGCTGGAGTCTCCGGACATACTGCTGTTGGATGAGCCGACCAATTATCTGGATGAAGCCCATATTCAATGGCTAAAAACCTTTTTGTCCGGGTATGAAAAAGCTTTTATCATTATTTCACATAATACTGGGTTTTTAAATAATATTGTCAATGTAGTTTGGCATATCGAGAATAGTAAAATTGTCAGATATATCGGAGATTACAATCAGTTTTTGCAGTCCTACGAGATGAATAAAAAACAAATCAGGGCAGAGTTTATCAAGCAGCAAAAAGAGATTGCCAAACTAGAGGATTATATCAGAAGGAACAAAGCTCGAGCTGCTACCGCCAAACAGGCTAAGTCGAGACAAAAGAAGCTGGATAAGATCGAAAGAATTGAAATAATCACAACCAGTCCTCAGCCGACCTTCAGCTTTATGTTTTCCAGGCCTTCAGCTCAGTTGATTTTTGAAACAGCTGAATTAGTTATTGGCTATCAGAAGCCGCTAACTAAGCCGCTTAATCTGAAAATGGAAAGAGGTCAGAAAATCGCTTTAATCGGAGCTAATGGCATAGGTAAAACAACCCTGCTTAAAAGTCTTCTGAAACTGATTCAGCCTTTGAGCGGGCAAATAAATATTGGTCAATATCAGTATGTGGGATATCTGGAGCAGGAGGTAAACACCCCCAATACCAGCCTGGTAATAGATGATGTCAGCAGCTGTCTGCGACAGCTGACCAGACGGGAGGTACGCAGTGCTCTGGCTAAATGTGGCTTAACCCATAAACATATCTCAAGTCAGGTTTGCAAACTGAGCGGGGGAGAACAGACCAAAGCCAGGCTGTGCAAACTGATCAATTTACCGAGTAACATTCTGGTACTCGATGAGCCGACGAATCACTTGGACGTGGTGGCCAAAGCCGAACTGAAAAGAGCGCTGCAGGTTTACGAGGGCAGTATACTGCTGGTCTGTCATGAACCGCAGTTTTACCAGGATATTGTGACCACAGTCTGGGATTGTGAAGCTTGGAGTGCAGGAGCTGAGGTGTAAGCTGAACAGTTATGGTTAGTCCAACTACTAAAGCTGTTTTTGATAGCTGGAACAATCGTTAAATGATTGTTCCAGCTTCATCATAGGACAGTAGTTTTATGCTTTACCTGATTCGATTAAACACCGAATCGTCAAATTGCAAATCAGCCAGGGTTTTTCTGGCGTAGTCCTCGCTAATATTATCAAGAACTATTTTTTCTGCCAGTTGATCCAGGGTATCCAGCTGCTCTCGGTCAATGCTACTGTTTTCTCTACCCATGACCCCCCAGCAGTCCCAGGGCAGCGGTTCAAATTTAACTAGGCACAGCAGGTCTCGAATCATATTGTCGCGTACAAACCAGTCCCCTTTTAAATACTCTTCATAGGTACCGTAACTCTCAAAACTATCTCCCCGCTCCCGGCAGTTTTTCCAGGCTACAGCACCTGAATAAAAATGCTGTTTGCTGGCTTCATTGGCATTATATTCGGTATTAAGCAATCCCAGCTTCATTTCATCAGAAAGGATACTCTCTTTAGCTTTAATTTGCAGCATCCAGGGATCTACTCTTTGCCAACGCTCCTGATCAGAGTTCCAAATCTCACAAACCCAATGATCAAATTTTTTCAGCGGATGAAAGAAGGTGGCAAAACCAGAGCGTACCCGAGCCGGTATCCGATGCTGGCGCAGTACTGAACACATCAGTAAAGCTAAATCTCGGCAGTTTCCCAATAAGAGACTGTCTGCTGTTCGGGGCGTACCCATTACCGAGTTATCGCGTGCCAGCATGGTTTTCAGCTTTAATTCCATTTCTCTTAACTGGCTGTCATTTTGATGACTCGCTGGCGCCTTTACCAATCCCATATTAACCAGAAAGTCGATCAGCATCAGGTTGTTGATGGAGGCAGACAACTCTTTGATATCAGTTGGCAGAGTGTTAATAAAATCAGTATAGATCCCAGGATCAGTAATTGATCCGTGAGTACGGAAATACTCGACATTGACCTTTAGTTTCATATCTTTTCTCCTTAGTTTTTAATCGTCAGTTTGATCATATCAAGTATAATATGACAACAGGTAGTCTTATTTGATCAGCCAAAATTAATGGAGAAGCGTTATTTGACAAACTAAAAATTATTGTGATAGTTTAAGCTTATAATAAAAACTGGAATAATATTAGCAAGGGAGAAATTATTTGTGGACAAGCAGATTATCGACTGGCTGCTTGAAGGACCAGGCTATGTCCGGTGTGCTGTAGCAGCCCAGCAGTTGGATGACATTTATAGTTAACCGAATGAAAAGCAGGTTGCCGAAAGCAGGGTGGGGCAAAGTGTTTAAAAAATACAACTCATTATTATTGATTGTAGAACAAATATCGGTTTTAATGGAAAGGAAAGCAGGATGAAATTAAAGAGCTATGACGACTTTATTGATCGGGTAAATGAACTTGGCTTTATGCCATTATCAGAACTTCTGCCAGGGCTACCTTCGGTATCCGGCGAAACTGACAGGGAGTCTTGGCACACAAATGATCCGAATACCGATCCCTGGCAGTGGAAGGATCGAGCCGCAGTTGAAAAGAAGTTAGCTTATGGATGCGTTATAGGAGGGCATAAGGGTTTTATAGCGAAGGGAGTTTACCCACTTTTCTATCTAGCCTACCATCCTCGGGAGTCGATGCAAACCAGATGGCAATCTGGTGTCATTGATCAAATAACCTGGGAGTTATGGCAGTTATTTTGTACCAATGAATTATTAAACACCAGCGAGATTAGAAAGCGGCTTGGGGTTACCAGAAAAAAGGGTGGAAGCAGAGTAGATGCCAGCATTAAGAAATTGCAAAGTGAGTTCTATATTACAGTTGCCGGCAATGTTCGCAAGCTCAATAAACGAGGGGAGCCCTATGGATGGCCAGTTACCGTTCTGGCCCAGGTCCCTGATTTTTTGCCTGAAGAATGGCTGGAAGTCGATACCAGCATGCAGCCTGAAGCTGCCCAGCAATTGATACTGGATTTAGCGCAAAAGCTGGGAAGCACCTTGAAAAGAGAACAGCTGGCCAAAAAAATAGGCTTACCACTACGCTAAACATCTAATTTCCAGAGCTGTCTTATTTTTTTTTGAAGATTCTAGATAAATTGAGAACAGTCAACAAGGCAAGCACCGGCAGTATATTGTATTTTTCAGCAAAGCTGTATTTTAATAAACTTAGGGGATACAGGCTTTGGGATATTTGGCCGGCTGATATTATTTCAAAAATATAATAGGCAAAGGCGACCAAATATCCGGCGACAATATTACCTGTATAATTGACAATAGTTAAACCGATCAGGCCCAGGTAGACAGCCGAAACACAGGTTCCCAGCCAGATCTCCAGGAATGGGAACTGACCGTGTTGTAAGCTTGCCCAATATAAAACTCCACCAATCAGCAGTAAAGCTGTTAATGCGGCTAAAACCAGACGGATAATCAGGATTATTGCTGGATTGGTTTTCTTAACAAAAACAATGTCTTGCACATTGGCTCTTTTTTCAATTCCCACCAAGTAAGGAAACAGTATAATGCCAATAGCTGCTAAATACATTTCTCCAATGCTGGCAGCTTCGCGGTAATTTAGAAACTCCAAATTAAAAACAACAGGGGTGAGCAGTGCAATTGCTGCTGCAGCTACAATATTTAAATCACCGATAATCCTGGCATTATACTTTACCAGATTGAGATAATGGCGAACCATAATTAGCACCCCTGTTTCTTGACCAGATCAATGCTGTAATTGTGACTAAGACTACTGAAAGTACTGCATAAAAGATTCTATTGGTTAAGATCTGTGAGCTCCACTGCTGAAACTCCTGATGGCTGATTACTTTATTAAGTCTTATAAAATATTTTGATAACCGGTAGTCCCCCGACAACGGCAGCATCGATCTGAAACTTAGAATAAACTGAAGTGGAATGGCTATAACTCCATTCTTGAAAACTGTAGAAACCAACAGGCCAACAGCAGTAACCACCATTATTGTTGGTAGAATCCAAATGATGGTGTGCTTGTAAAACGCCAAATTGTCGATCACATAGTTATTAGCCTGAGCAATACTGATGAATTGATAGGTGGCATAGCTGGCGACTATCAGATAACTGGTTGTGATTAGCACGATTAACGCCAGATATTTTGAGAATACATAGAAGCTGGCTTTAAACTGTTTGCTGTTGACAATTCCAGTCATGCTGAATCTGCGGTCTCTGGGCAGAACAAAGGCTGCCAAAAAAATCGGAAACAGGCTGGCAGTAATCCCCATATAGTCGGAGTAGAGCCTGGCGTAAGCATTGGAAATCCTGTCTTCATTGACAATGCTTCTATATTCCACTAAAGCATCTTCATAGCTCCTGCCAACTCTGAAATATCTGTCGCGCAGGTGTTCGCTGTACGGACTGCCTCCACCTAAAGCCTGGTCCAGTTGATGCAAAATGCTTTGAAATTTCTCAAAGGTACAGCTAAAATCTAAGTCAGCTGGAACAACCAGTCTAGTATCAAGATATTGACTGCCATTGACAACCATGTTGTCCATCGCAGTTTTAAAGGCCTGGCGGCGCTCGCCAGTCAGTTTAACGGTTTTAGAAAAACCAAAGGGATAGGTTATAATTGCTTCTAAATGGTAATCTGAGCTCATTTTGCTGAACATAATATGCATTTTTTGGTTTTTGTCTGTAAGTTGCTTACTCCCATAGTTGATCTGCTTCAACAACTGTTCTCGGTAATTGTCTCCTAAATAAGTGTTACCCCCAAGCTTAAAATCGATATCACTGATGATTTCATAGTATTCCTGTTTCTCAGAGGCAGACAAGGTATTATCCCGATCAGCAAACTTTTTTAGCAATAGCAGAGCATTCTCGATAACTGCTTTTTGAGCAGCAGTCAGTTGAACAGTAGCAGAATCTGGCTTCAGGATGGAACCTTTTTGCAAAGCAGAATCTAGGTAGTTGTACATAAATTCAACCTCGCTGAGGGGTTTTAAATCATTGTTTTCAAGCCATGATAATTCCGTGCCAAACTGGGTTGTATAGAAAGCAAAAATAATGATTAACAATAGATAAGGGGTAATACTTTTTAACTGATATTTTATCTCATGTAGAGTAAGTTTAAAAAACATAACTACGGAATCCCTTTCATAATTTTCATGTAAGCGTCTTCTATTGTCGGTTGAGCTGGTGTGGCTCGGGGGAAAGGCTGTTGATCGGCCAGCAGCTTTAAGCTTATTTTGCTGCCTTCGGATACCGAAGTGAGGATAGTTGCTTTTTCTCTTAAAGCGGCTAAATCATTCCGGTCAATCACTAATGTCCAAATGCTGTTTGCCGCTTGTTTCAATAGATCACTGATTTTGCCCTCATAGGCGATAAGTCCTTGTTTAAGAATTGCCAGTCTGCTACAGGTAAACTCTATATCTCCGGCAATATGAGTTGATAAGATTACTATTCTATCTTTAGCAAAGTCGACCAGCAGGTTTCTAAAACGAACTCTTTCCTCAGGGTCAAGACCGGCAGTGGGCTCGTCAACGATTAAGAGTTGAGGCTTATTAATCAAGGCCTGCGCAATACCCAGTCGCTGCTTCATGCCTCCGGACAGCGATCTGACCTTAGTTCGTAAAAATTTCTGAAGATTGACCTGCTCCAGCAGGCTGATAATGTTTTGACGACGATACCCGGCAGATCTAATTCCTGCTAATATTGAAAGATAGTCCATTACTTCATATACTGTCATTTTTGGGTAAAATGAAAATTCCTGAGGAAGGTAGCCAATGATGTTTCTGATTGCTTTCCGGTTAGCTATATCAATTCCATTTATAGTGATATCTCCAGCCGATTTATCCAGTAGAGTTGCCAATATTCTCATTAGAGTTGTCTTACCTGCTCCATTAGGCCCCAGTAAACCAAACATGCCCTTTCCTATCGTCAAGTTAATATCCTGAAGAGCTGTATTAGAGCCGTATTTTTTCTGCAGGTTACTTATGTTAATCTCCATCTCAATTATCTCCTGTCAAATATTGATCAGCAATAAACTCATGGGCTGTACTGGTACTCAACAGCAGTACACTGATGATCATCAGGGTAAAGTGATCTAATCCCAGTATTAAAATTACCAGCGTCGAAACCAGTAACGGCCCTAGAATGAAAACCATAAACAGATTAAGGCTTTGCTTAAAGTATTTTGCTTTGTTGTGATTTACGAGCTCCTGCTCATGTTTTTCAAATTCCAGCAAGTGTATTTTTTTCCATACACAATTAATAAACTTTTTTTCGCTGAGGCTCAGGGGTTTCATTCAAGTACCTCCATTTCAATTAGTTGTCTAAGCTTTTTTTTGGCCCGGTAGACCAGTATTTTAATTTGGCCGACATTTTTGCCCATTATTTTGGCTATATCTTTGTATTTGAGCTGCTCATATTGGGATAGATACAGTACAGCACGATATTCTGCTTTTAAGTCCTTAAGTTTTGCAGCTATCATGTTCTTCTGTTCACTTTCTAATAAACAGATTTCCGGTGATTTTGGATCAACAATATCTTTTTCTTGGGCAATTACAGGTTTCTTTTTTCTCAGCTGATCTATCGACTTGTTTCGTATTATTGTGTATAGGTACGTTTTAAAAGAATATTTTTGTTTGTATCGGTCTTTATACACATAAATATCTGCAAAACTGTCTTGTACAATATCTTCCGCTAAATGCAAATCTCTCAAATATTTAAACGCAAAAGAGATAGCATTTTTTCGGTGCTTTAGTATTAGCTCCTCAAAGCTCTGATCATCACCAGCCTGGAAGCTGGCTATGAGAGTTTTATCATCACGCAAATATGCTCCCTCCCTTACCCTGCATCTATTTATTCGTCAGTAATCTGAAAAGGTTACATTTTAGCTATATATTCATTGTACTTTTAAATTGCTTTAGGCTAAAATGTATTCAACTCAACTATGCTGTTCAGGTCATCACACCCTGAGAAAAATTATCGTAATTCGTAACCCAAACCCTGGCATGAAAAATAATGTTGAGAGTTTTAGGCTGGTAATATGTAAAGTGGAGGTCAGGTATGCAAAAATATAGTTTGAAAAGCGGATATCTTCAGGTTTATACCGGAAACAGTAAAGGCAAAACTACAGCTGCTTTGGGTTTGGCCTTCAGGGCAGCTGGTCACGGCTTAAAAACCTATATCGGACAGTTTATGAAGGGGCAGGTTTATGGTGAATTGAAAACAGCAGAACTACTGTCGCGGTATATTACTATTGAACAGTTTGGCAGAGACAGCTTTGTTCATGTTCAAAACCCTGCCGATCCGCTCGATGTGCAAATGGCCCAGCGTGGCTTGCAGCGCTGTATAAAGATGATGAATTCCGGAGAGTACGATATTGTCGTCTTGGATGAGATTTGTGTAGCTCATTATTATAATTTAATCTCTGTCGAGCAAATGCTGGCTGTTGCCAGAAATCGGCCTCAGCATGTTGAAATTATTTTTACCGGCCGGTATTGTCCGTCGAAGGTGATTGAAGCTGCCGATTTGGTGACTGAAATGACGGAGATTAAACACTACTATCATAACGGCATTGAGGCCAGGAAAGGAATCGAACGGTAAGCCGGCTTAGGGCATTACCCACTGATAGTAATCCTTCTCCAGAATTTTTGCGGAGTAAAAAAACTTGCTTTCCACCTCTTTACTGACAGCAGTTACATATGCTGATGCGTCTTTAAGTTCACCGTTAAAGCTGTCAGTTAAGGCGTTGTAGCGTCCTTTTTCAGTTATCCAGCTCCTGTTAGCGAAAATCACTAATGGTTTGGCAGTGGATAAAATATCCTGTCCGATCATTAATCGTGAGTCATACTTCAGGGCAAACAGGTTGGAAAGGGTTGGCAGAATGTCAATACTGGCACACAGTTTGTCTACTGTAATAGGGGTCATTCCTTTTTTCCACAATATGAATTTGCTTTTATGTATCTCAAAATTACCTTCAACAGGATGGCCGGCCAGCTCATCAATACTTTTTTTTGACAAGCCATAAGGATAGTGGTCGGGGCTGATAGCGATCACGGTTTTTTCAGCTATGCCGGCTGCTTCCAGCCTTTTTACTAACTCGGCCACAGCAAATTCTAGTTCTAAGTTACAGGCTAAATAAGCTTTGGACTGCTCGGAGTAGGGCAGGTCTTGAACATGCTTTTGATTCTTAATCGCCATATGGTTACCGATGAAATTATACTCAAAATGCCCACTGACTGTCATATAGTAGCTGTGAAAAGGACTGTTATGGATGTATTCATCGGTTGTAGCTTCAATCATTTCCAGGTCAGAGGACGGCCAGGCCGGGGTAAGCTCCAGACCATTGCCGATTCCCTGGTAATCATAGCCTAAATTAGGATGAGAGATATGTCTGTTATAGTAGTTGTAGCTATGGTTATGATAGGCTTTGGTAGTATAGCCCAGTTTTTTAAATTGATTTCCCAGGCTGAAACTCATATTGTTCTTTCCGGACTGAGACATACTCCAGACCCCCGCTTTTGGCAATAATCCGGTACAGATTACATATTCGCCATCTGAGGTGCTGACGCTAAATAAAGGATTGTAAAAATTGTTGAAAATAAAACCTTCAGTGGCCATTTTGTACAGGGTCGGAGTTAGTTCAGGGCTGATGACATAGGGGTAAAAAGCTTCAGCTGTCAGTAATATTAGATTGTGTCCACGAAATATTCCTGTATATTGGTTTTGTGCTGTCGGTTTAACACCGCTAAAATATCTGTGCATATCAAGCAGGTCAGGATTTTTTTCGTTAGCAATAAGGTCGATATAGGGAATTTCTATCATATTATAGTTTTTGATAGTTTCAATTTTAGGTAATTTCCGGACTGCTTTTTGAGGAAACAGGGTTTCTAAAAATTGTTCATCACGATAACTGATTTCAATATTGTGCAGTTTATGGCCAAATAATAATCGTTTAATGTCCAGCCTGATAGTAGTCAGCAACCCCAGTTTCTTAACCATCAGATGAGGTGCTGAAATCCTGTGATACAGCATGTAATGAGAATTTGTTCTCTGATCAGTTGTTTGCAGTAAAAGGACCGAACCCATAAAGCTAAAAACTACGAGTACGACTAAGGACAGGCGCAACTTTCTAGCCAGCCTGTCAAAGCTAAACAGCTTAATATTAGTTATCAGAAATAAAACAGGTGCTGTCAAAATAATTATAGCTAACAGATTATCGGCAACAGCTGTTTTAATTATGCTGCTAAACTGCAGGGCATCCTTGGCCCCTACGAAAGAGTAGATGGAAAAGGTTGCTTTGAAAACTCTGAAATAGAGCAGATAAAAGCTGTAAACTAAGCTTAAAAAAGCAGTAAAAGCCAACATCAAATACTTGTTGATGCTGGTCTGAAAACTATTCATCAGCAGGTAGAAAAAGGCGCCTGCTGTAAATGAAAACAATATTGGAAAAACAAAGTGTAGGCTGACTTGTTTATAAACAAACAGGCAATAAGCCAATTCCAGGTAGATGATAGATGACACCAGAAAGATAAAGAGCCTGTTTTTAAGAATCAAAGTTAAATTGTTAATTAGCTGGCTAAGCTTAGCTTTGGCCATTATAAAAACTCCTTTGCTTTTGCCTACTTAATTTAGCCATCTTTACAGATGATATTCAATACCAAAAAAAGTACTGACTTTCTTACTATTTTAACATTAAAGCAGCGCATTTGATCATAAAATTAAGGGGTTTATTGACGAATAGTGTCAAACTGGTACAGAGGAGAACTGTGAGCAAATTATTAAAGTAATCTGGGGCATTCGTTGTGTTGGTAAAGACTGTAAATTAAGCTTGAAAGCTGACTAGGAAACCTACCAAACATGGCACTCATAAATATTTAAGGTAAAATCTCTGTGGCTAATTTATGGAAATTAAGAGAGTATTTTTAATAAAACTGGCAGAACATATTTTAGAAATTAGTATTAGAAGGGGCTGTTAATCATTCCAAAGAGATAATAAGTACAAGTGAAGGTATGCAGAGAATCGCTATCATCAAACCACTTTTGCTATATGTTGCTTCCGTTTGGACTCGTTTCAAGGACCGAATTCATCCACTCAGAAACGTCTATCCCATTTCTTTTTGCATTCTGAATGAGTTCATTATGACTATTTCCCCAATTATAAAGACCTGCAGACGGGTCAAGCGTAAGTTTGTACCACATGCAGGCTGCAAGCCATTTATTAATGGGTGTTCTTTTATCGCCAAGATAAGCATAAACTCTAAGAATCTCATTTTTGGGGTCAAATCCAAGATCAATGTGCCCTAAATCCAATAAGAGAAATTGATGGGGAATATTTTGCAGCCACCTATCAAGCCCAAGCGCATAAGCAAATAGAAGACGACCAAGGCGGTTTCTCTCAGATGACTTAATACGCGTTGGAATATTCCATCTTAGTGTACCAATACCATGAATCCATTTTTCAATTATACGAAAAACGTTATGATGGCAGTCTGCGATCCCATGGATGCCGAATGATATATTCCCACATATCTTATAGATTTCTCTATTAGCCGGATCAGAAATAGTATTTAACCTATCCTTGTATTCTTCATTATTTATGGGATATATCTTTGGCAATCCAGCCAATTTGGAAATCTGCATATCGAGTCTAGAGCCTTCTACAATCAAGTTGTTGTCTAAAGCAGTTATATCTTCATTGCGCATCGTAAAATAATCGAAAGGAAGAAGCATACGATCGATCGTTAATCTTTGTAGCTTTGTCAACTTCTCAATGGGTTTAAGCCACTTGTAAGTTCGTCCGATGAAACCTTTGGCATGCGGATACTTCACAATGAACTCTTCTTTTGATTTTCCATCAAGGTAACCTTTTAAAACATCCTCAATTAATATCATGCTTTCAAGATGACAAGGTTGAGTACTTCTCATTCCACCGCCTATCCAACAGCCAGTATGAAATAACGGCTCAGGCAGACGACCTGTACCGATAGTATTCAAGATTTCATCAATCGTTACCGGCACACCACTGTCGCAGCAAACCAGACCTGCAATATGCCGGCGAATCCTTCGAGTGTTCTCATCGAGGAATCCAAGCTGTGTTTGCATTGCGTTTATATACCTGATTTCATCATTCCAGTCTTCTTCTCTTAAATGGGAGAATCCCCACAGTGAATATCTCCCCAGCACAAAACCTTCATTGTCAACGCTATAACTCAAATATTCGTTAGATTCAACCAAAGATAAATCATTTATACCCACATACTCAGCTTCCCATCCAGGTGATACTAGATCAAAAGAAACCAATTCACCTTCTTTTCTGCTATCCATAGTTTACTCTCCTCTTCAGTTTTCTTGGTTAAACTACTTGTATTATATACTACACTTACTCATTCTATAAAGTCCAGTCGCTTGCTCTAATGCACTTAAGTATTCCAGTACTGGGGATTTCAAAGTGCACTGTAAATACCGCAGCTGATATTGACTTCAACTTTGGATAGATAAATTATAAAGACTTTGAGAGCTTGAAGCAGTGTTTTGCAAATTAGCCTGAAGAGAAAAACACACGACATTGAGTGCCGTGTGTGGGTGGCTGACAACTCGGGTATGTTATAATGAGAGAAATTATGATATCGCTGTATTTTAACTTATTTTAAGCTTAATAAAGATGAAAAGTAGAACATGTTTTACAGGTAAGCTGTCATTTAAAAAAGATATATAGATTAGATAAGGAGGAAGAAATGAGTATTGGTATTGACTATAAGGCTTTAATGTACGATATTACCACCATTGCGGGGAGCGAAGCAAAGATTGATAAATTCTTGATGAAAAGCTTTAGTTTAATTGGCCATGCTTTGGGGCTTGAGAGAATCTGTTATTTTACTTATGATATTCAGTCTCATCAGGCCATTAACTTGTATGATTGGGTGCAAAATTCTCAGTCAGAGTCACCCAGGCTGCAGGCTATTTCATTTGGCGATGTCAAATGGCTGTATCATAAGTTGATCTCTAAAAATGTGTTGAGGTATGATGATGTTGCAGAAATTCCCAATCCCGAGGTTCGGAAAGTGCTGTTAGAGCAGCAAATTAAATCAGTAATGGTGGTACCAGTATATGTTAACGACAAACTGAATGGTTTTGTTGCTTTTAACCAAAGCAGGGTTCCAAAGAGCTGGAGTGATCAGGATGAGTATATTCTCTATACCCTGGCAATTATGATTTCTCAGGGTGTCAAGGAAAAATTACTGGAGGAGGTTCTCAATAGAGAACATCAGCAGTTGCTGACCCTGATAGACAATATCGGGGGGTTAAGTTATGCCATAGATATTGAAACCTACAGAATAGTTTACGCTAATAAGGAGCTTAAAAACCTGTACGATAATGAGCTGGAAGGACAGATATGTTATGAGGTGCTTCAGGGCAAAGATTGGCCGTGTACATTTTGCACTAACAAGTATATTTTAGATAGTGATGAGCCCTATTGCTGGGAGTACTACAACGAAAAGCTTGATAAAGATTTTTTTCTGGTAGATCGCTTAATAAAATTACCGGACGGAAAGCGAATCAGGTTTGAAATAGGTTTTGATGTCACTGAGCAAAAGCAGAGCAAAAGGCTGCTCCATAAAGAGAAGGAACTGCTGCGGGTAACTCTCTTATCGATAGGTGATGGAGTTATCACCACTGATAATGACTGTAACATAACCATGATGAACAAAGCAGCCGAAAAGATAACCGGCTGGAAGCATCAAAAAGCCCTCCATCGACCGCTGTCACAGATCTACAAAATACTCGACGATAAAGATTGCAGTATCTGTGAAAACCTGGTTGAAAGAGCCTTAAAGTCTGAACAGTTTGTTAAATCTGAAACTAACAGTGTGCTTCTTGCCAAAGACAATACCGAGGTATTCATTTCGGAAAGTGCAGCTCCGATCAGAGACAATGAGAAGCAGACTATTGGTACTGTTTTAGTTTTCAGGGATGAGACTGAAAACGTTAAAAGAGAGAATAAAATAAGACACCTCAGCACCAGAGACAGTTTGACTGGGCTCTACAATCGAGGATATTTTGAGCAGATTATTGTGCAGCATGATCTGCCGGAGAATTACCCACTGTCTTTAATTGTCGGCGATGTCAACGGCCTTAAGTTAACTAACGATGTCTTCGGTCATGACCAGGGAGATATTTTACTGAAGACAATAGCAGGTGTAATTGAAGAGACCTGCCAAGATAGTGGTTTTGTGGCCAGATGGGGAGGGGATGAGTTTGTGGCCCTGCTGTTGAATACCACTACCCATCAGGCTCAAAGCATCTGCCAGGAGATTAAAGACAAATGTCATCAGCCGGAGCAGTACATATGGCCGTACAGTATCTCGCTCGGATATGCAACGGTACACGACACAGACCAGGACATTATAGTGGCTTTTAAGCATGCCGAAGATTTTATGTACAAAAAGAAGCTCTTAGATGGAAAGGTGCTACGCAGTACAATAATTGGCTCTATGCGACAAAAGCTGTATCAGAAAACCTTTGAAACCCAGGATCATATCGCCGACATTGTCAGGACAAGCAGTCAAATCGGTGCCTACTTTAAGCTTTCAGCCGGCAAGATGAATCAGCTCAAAACCCTGGCCGAGTATCACGATATTGGCAAGATATCTATTGACAAAAAAATACTCCTGAAACAGGGCAAACTTACTAAAGACGAATGGAATAAACTGAAGCGCCATCCTGAGATCGGCTACCGGATTGTCAAAGCAGTTTCCGAGTTATCGATTATTGCTGAAGAACTGCTTTGTCTCAGAGAAAGATGGGATGGTAATGGCTATCCTCAGGGATTAACACAGGATAGTATTCCGCTGTTATCCAGAATAGTAGCGGTATCCGATGCCTATCATTCGATGTTAAGTGACAGGCCTTATCGGCCAGCTTTAAGCCAGGATCAGGCAGCAGCTGAACTGCAGCGCAATGCCGGTAAACAGTTTGATCCCCAGATTGTTGAAATCTTGCTGGGTATAATTACCTCTGATAACCAGCCGCAACGGATAGTTGCTGGGCAAGAGATCGGGTGATAGTATACATACAGTTCATTGTCAGAAATTAAATATTATTTTAAACTTAATTTAATAATAGTTTTAAATTATTATTAACTAATTTAATAAAAATATAAAAAATACAAGCCAATTTACCCTTGTTTTGGTATAATTAAAGTGCTATTAACTATCTTATATGAACAAATTGAAAGAAAAATACTGATTTGCCCGATGATTGTTACATATTTATTCCTTAATAGTGGTTAAAGGCAAATATCAGTTAAGGAATTGGTCATGACAGCTATTAATAACATCTTAAATCAGGTTGATTTGTTTATCCTGATCCTGTTAAGGATTTCAGGTTTTATCTTTATTTCGCCGTTTTGGGGACGGAAAGAGGTTCAAAATATATTTAAGATATGTTTCTGTGTTTACTTTGCCTATGTGATGATCTTATCCGGAAGAGTCGAAATGCAGGCCATGCCCTTAGGCTTGGGCCAGTATGTTCTGGTGTGTATCCTGGAAACCGTTAAAGGGATGTTGGTTGGTTTTTTGAGCAGCATTTTTTTCTCCATGTTTTTGATGGCCGGGCAGATCATAGATCTCCATATGGGTTTTCAAACCGGCGGCATCTTAGATAGAAATTATGGGGTAAAGGTGTCTCAGGCAGCCAAAATATTAAATATCGGAGCCTTGATAGTATTTATGTATTTGAATGGTCACCTGCAGATGATAAACATCATTGCTAATTCCTACTCTTTAAATCAAATAGGGAGCGGTTTATCGATTGAAAGCATCTATACTCTGGTAGTCAGTTCATTCTCTTTTTCAGCTTTAATAGCTTTTAAGATAACCCTGCCAATAATCCTCATTGTTTTATTTACTAATGTAATACTGGGAACAATGATAAAATTTGTACCCCAGCTCAATATATTTGCCGTAGGTATACCACTAAAGATTGTGGTTGGCATATTTTCCTTTATTTTTTTGATTGAGCCGTTTATCAGGTATTTAGATAATATTTTTACAGCGCTGTTTGATTACATGTCCAGACTGTATGTCTAAAAGGTAGTGGTTTGTAATGGCAGGTGAGAAAACCGAAAAGGCGACGCCCAAGAAAAGAAGGGATGCTCGCAAAGAAGGTAATGTTTTAAAGAGCAGAGAGGTCAATAACAGTATTACCATGATCAGTGCCATTCTGGCAATGGCCCTGTTATGGCGGTACATGTTTGAGTACCTGCTCAAGTTTTTTGTGCGGATTATCACCAATGGCTATCAAACATTTGGATCAAATGATGTGGCCTCTCTCGGCGGGCTCACCTATGTGGCTTTGCAGACCATTTTTTCTGTAGCTGGCCCGCTTATCTTGCTGATTATGGTTGCGGGTGTAGCCAGCAACTATTTGCAGGTGGGTTTTTTGTTCACCCCCAAAGCCATTATGCCCAAATTAAACAGAATAAACATGTTCAGCGGCTTAAAGAGATTATTTTCGGTAACAACAGTGCAAAATCTGCTTAAGTCACTGCTGAAAATCGGGGCCTGTATTCTGGTGGCCTACACCTCATTTCAGCCTTTAATTATGAAAACAGTTCATACGATAGATACAGATATCTATGATTCAATAAATTACGGTGCCAGCCAGATGATTAACATCGCCCTTAAGCTCTGTCTGATTATGGTTGCTATTTCTTTAATCGATTATGTCTTCCAATGGTTTGAGAATGAGAAAAAACTAAAAATGAGCAAACAGGAAGTAAAAGACGAATACAAGAACACTGAAGGAAACCCGGAAATTAAATCCCGAATCAGGAATATTCAAATGCAGTTAGCAGCCTCTCGAATGATGCAGCAAGTACCAGAGGCGGATGTAATAATAACTAACCCTACTCATTTTGCTATTGCCTTAAAATATGATAACAAAAAGAACAGCGCCCCGATAGTTGTGGCCAAAGGTGCTGATCATATCGCCTTGAGAATTAAAGAAATAGCAAAAGAGAATTCGGTTGAGATAGTGGAGAGCAAAGATCTGGCCAGGGCCCTGTATTCAACTACCGAGCTCGGAGATCAGATACTCCCGGAATTCTTTACCGCAGTCGCTGAAATTTTAGCGCATGTGTACTCTTTAAAGAAAAAAAGACTATATTAGGGTGCAGTCAGCCACTGCAATTATAAAAATCTAAGGAGGTGGAGTCAGTTGTGGGAATAATTAAAAGGAATCTAATAGATGCAGATTCTCCCTTAAAGGTGGTCATCTCTAATAATAAGTCTGCTGATAATACAGACTGTAGCGAGGAAGGCAGCTCTGACCAAGCTCAACGGGAATCAGAGTATAATCAAATGATTCAAGAGGCCGAAAGGATGGTCAGTAAAGCAAAACTCGATGCTGAAGCGATTATGGAAGAGGCTCAGCAGGCTGCCGCAGAGTTAAAGTCCTCATCCCGTGAACAGGGCTTTCAGGCCGGTTTCGATCAGGGTCTGTTAGATGGAAAACAGCGATACGAGGCCTTGATAAAGGATCTTGAAACACTCCGGGCAGATGCCCATCAGAAATACAGTAAATACCTGATTGATGCTGAAAAGGATATGATAGAAATTGTCATGGCTGTGGCCAGAAAGCTGATCATGGACAATGTAGCTGACCACAGAGAAGAAGTGATCAAGCTGGTCAAGCAAACAATATTAAGCTGCAGCCAGAGAGAGGATTTGCGGATCAGGGTTGCAGCCCAGGATTATCAGTATCTGGTCGACAACAAAGACAAGTTAATTTCGGGCATCAGCGGTATCGGAGAGTTAAAGATAATTGCTGAAGACAATCTGGAAGTGGGCAGCTGTATAGTAGAGACCTTAAACGGCAGTGTGGATTCCAGCATTAATCTGCGGCTATCAAAAATTGAGGAAGAGTTTAAGCGGGTTTTAACAGCTAAAGTGGATTGACCAGCGCTATAAGGGAGGGTTTTATTTTGACTAGATTTCATAAATATTTAAGGGTTTTAAATGGATCTGATTTTATAGAATATCATGGCAAAGTTACCAAGGTAGTCGGTTTAACCATCGGCTCTAAGGGACCTGAAGTCAATATTGGCGATCTCTGCCATATCCACTCCTCCCAGAATCAGGTGGTACGCGCCGAGGTAGTCGGTTTTAATGAGAACAATATGCTGCTCATGCCGTTGGGTAAAATGAGTGGAATTGGACTTGGCAATAAAATAGTTTCTACCAGAGAGGTTCTTAAAGTCAAGGTAGGAGACAATCTCATGGGTAGGGTACTTAATGGTTTGGGAGACCCGATTGATGACGGCCCTCCAATTGCTGGCAGAGACTTTTATGACATTGACAGAACCGGGCCCCATCCCCTTACCAGAACAAGAATTGAGCAACCGCTCTCGCTGGGAATTAAAGCTATTGACGGCCTGATAACATTGGGCAAAGGGCAGCGAGTCGGTATTTTTGCCGGCAGCGGGGTTGGGAAAAGCACTATTTTAGGCATGATTGCCCGCAACACCACGGCAGACATCAATGTAGTTGCGCTGATTGGCGAACGGGGCAGAGAGGTTAAAGAATTTTTGGAGCGAGATCTGGGCGAAGCGGGGCTGGCTCGTTCTGTGGTTGTGGTAGCCACTTCTGATCAGCCTGCTCTGGTTAGATTAAAAGCTGCGTTTGTAGCAACAGCTATTGCTGAGTATTTTCGCAATCAGGGCCGTGATGTGCTGCTGATGATGGATTCCCTGACCAGGTTTTCGATGGCTCAAAGAGAGATTGGCCTGGCCATAGGAGAACCTCCGATATCTCGGGGATATACACCTTCTGTTTTTGATGTACTGCCTCGGCTGCTGGAGAGAGCTGGGCAGACTGAGCAGGGTTCAATTACCGGTATCTATACAGTTTTAGTCGATGGTGATGATTTTAACGAGCCGATTACTGATGCGGCCCGAGGTATTCTGGATGGACATATTGTGCTCTCTCGCAAAATTGCCAGTAAAAACAGATATCCGGCCATAGATGTATTGGATAGTGTCAGTCGGGTTATGAAAGATGTCGTTTCTGAACAACATTCCCAAACAGCAGCTAAACTGAGAAAAATTTTAGCTGTTTATCGAGAATCTGAAGACCTGATTAACATTGGAGCCTATGTCAAGGGCAGTAATCCCAGCATCGACTATGCCATAAGTCGTATCAACAAAATATACCGTTTTTTGGAACAGGGTATAACCGAAAATGTCACCTATGACGAGACTGCCAGTTTACTGAGGCAGGTGTTGCAGTAATCATGAAAAAATATAAGTTCAAGCTTGAAACGGTGCTTAACCTGAAAAAGCAGTTGGAACAGAATCTAAAAAACAGGCTGGCTAATGAAATTAGCAAATTGAATTCAGAAAAAGCTATTTTAGACGATTATATAGATAGCAGGAAGCAATTTGTAATTAGTTATGAAAAAAACAATAGTAATCATACAAGTATCTGTCAAATAATGAGTTGTTATGAGTATTTAGCTGTTTTAGACGAAAAGGTCAGCCTGCATCAGCAAAGAATGGCCGAGATTCAACTGTCAGTCAACAGTATTCTTCAGGAGCTGACCATTGCCGCCAAGGAGAAGCAAACTATGATTAAGCTGGAAGAGAAGGAGTTTGCCACCTACAAATACGAGCTGATGGCTGAAGAGCAGAAAACAAACGATGAAAATAACAGTTATAAGTACTATAAAAAAACTATAACAAGTGTTAAGAGGTAAGATTATGAATGAAATACTATCGCAAGCAGAGATAGATGCACTGCTGAAAAACCTAAATTCTGGAGAGGCTGATTTAGATAATTTACTACAGGAAGAGCAGCTGAAAAAGATATCCAAGTATGATTTTCGCCGACCCAGTAAATTTGCCAAGGAACACATTCGCACCCTGCAAATAATTCATGAAAACTACAGTAAGTTTGTTTCCAATATTCTGACCAGATATCTCAGAACCTCGTTTCAGATTGAGGTAGTTAGTATTGAACCGCTTACTTATTTGGATTTTGACAAGGCTGTACCTAATCCTTCTATTCTGGCTCTTATAGATCTGAGCCCACTGAAGGGCTCCATAGTTCTCAATATGCCGCCCAGTATTGTGTATTCGATTATTGACCGGCTTCTGGGAGGAGCAAGTGGTTCTTCTGAAGTTGTCAAAAACTTTACTGCTATTGAGCTGTCTACTATTAATGGCGTTATTCAGCAATTTGTCAAACAGCTGAAAGAGCCCTGGAAAAATGTCATCGGATTAAGTCCCAAGCTCGAAAGAATAGAGACCAATCCAGAATTGGCCCAGGTCACATCTCCAAATGAAATGATAATCTTGGTAACTTTTAAAACTACTGTGGGTGGTGTGGATGACATTATAACATTATGTTATCCCCATATCGTAATAGAGTCGATCATGCCCAGGCTAAATGCCAAGCTGTGGTTTTCTTCTGCTGAGAGCAAACAGTTTGCTGTGGAAACAAGAAAGCAGGTTGAAATGAAGGCCAGCAGAACAAAGGTCACTATGGAGGCCTCATTGGGGACAGCCAAAGTGACGTTTAATGAGGTAATCAATCTGCAAATAGGAGATATTATTGCTCTGAACACCAATATTAATGATAGACTTCCAATTTATGTTAATAACTATCTAAAATTTGAGGGGAGTCCCGGATCAAACAATAAGAAGTTTTCTTTAAAAATTACCGATATAGCTCAGGAATCCGCCAATTAACCGTATAAAGTAATAGGAGCAGCAGTCCGGCGATAGTGGTACAGTTGTTTGGATAATAGCTGAACCCTTGGTTTGCTGACTTATTATTAACATGGCACTTCTCCTACCACCTTTCAGAATCATCATATTTATCCCCAAAATAATTGCATATCGAAGTCTCACCTGTTAGATATTGTCTGCAAAGACTAGTCTTCTTGCTGAATCCTAAATTAGGTAATTAGCTTTGTAGTTTTTCAGATTTATTCTTTAAAAAAACATAAAATTTAACAGGACTACGGTTAATTATTTTAAATATTTTCCGATTTAATTAATGAGAGATTATTAATTAGGTTTGTTTTATAGGTTAGTTTTATAAACGGTTACAGTTTAGTAATACTAGATAAAAAAAATCGGCATTTCTCTGCAGCCATAAAGCAACTCATGGTGGTCAGAGATTATTATTTTGAAAGCAGCTTGAATATTTGAATCTTTATCAGTGGAAAAAGATAATCTCAAAATTAGGATACAAAGAAAGGAAGATTCTGTTCAGAATAAAAAAGCTAAATTATAACCAGTACATATCCACATGACTAAAAAATCTAAAAAGCTTGATTAGCAATTACCTTAGTAAAAAAATATACACGGGAGCGCGATGCTATGAAACTACTGAAAAAAATGAAGATTGGTGCCAGGGTAAGTTTCACCACAGTTTTACTGACAGCTATTATCTTGGTCTGTACTTTCGCTTATTTAATTTTCACCCAAAAGGATACCTTGGTTCAAAACGCAGAAAATTTAACGACAACTTTAGTCCATGATAATGCTGCTACGGCCAAGTCGGTATTAGAAAATGGCCTGGATAACGCTCGAGCCCTGTCTCAGATAATGGGTGGCTTTGAAGGCATTAACCCCGCTGACAGACGCAATTATTTTAATATTATGATGAAGCAACTCGTCGAGAATAATGATCAGTTTCTAGGGGTCTGGGCCTGTTGGGAGCCTGATGCTCTGGACAAACTCGACAATGACTATAAGAACCAGCCCGGGCATGATGAAACCGGCAGATATATCCCGTATTGGGTTAAGGCCAATAACGACATTATTATTGAGCCACTGTTAGATTATGAAACCCCTGGTTTAGGAGATTATTATCTGATTGCCAGAGACTCCGGTCAAGAGACAATATTGGAGCCTTATGAATATAAGATTAGCGGCAAAAAGGTTTTGATTACCAGTATTGCTGCTCCGATCAGAGATGCCGGTGGAAAAATAGTGGGAGTTGCCGGCATAGATTTATCTTTAGAGACCCTGAGCAGCCTGGCCTTTGATACCGGAGATTATAAGTCGGCAAGTGTTTTTATGCTCTCCAATCAGGGCTATATTGTCACCCACAGTCAAGCTGATTTAGTTGGCCGCAACCTGGCTGAGATTGAACAGGATCAGCAGGTGTTGTCTGACGTTCTAAATAGCATAGCCCAAGGCAGGTCTCACAAATATGAGGATGAAGGCATCGACTCAGGTGCTACAGTATTGAAGGCATTTGCACCGATGCAAATTGGCAATACCTCCACCCCGTGGGCTGTCGGCATGACTGTCGATATGGAGGAAATAGTTTTAGCATCACGGGAAAACGGTTTTATATTAATACTCCTGGCGCTGGGCGTACTGGTGGCCATCGGTATCGCAACGGTAGTTTCAGTAACAAAAATAATTACCAAACCAGTTAACAGATTGGTTGACCAGGCCAACAAACTGGCTGTGGGTGATACAGGTTTAGAAATAGACACGGAGTCAGAGGATGAAATAGGAGACCTGATGCGGGCTTTTGAAGGCTTGATTGAACACCTGCAGCTGATGTCTGATATAGCTGAAGAGGTGGCCAGAGGCAATTTAGATTTGAAGATTAAACCTAAATCTGAGCAGGATATGTTGGCAAAGAGCATGCAGCGGGTGGTAGATACCCTGAACGGTCTGGTCTCAGAAACTGATATGCTGACTAAATCAGCAATAACCGGCGATATCAAGCTGAGAGGGGACGCCAGTTCATTCAGTGGTGGATATCAGGAAATAGTTGAGGGAGTCAACAATACCCTTGACGCCATTGCCGGGCCTGTTAACGAATCTATGGAGGCTCTGAATCAACTGGCCCAGGGTAATCTTGAAGCGCGGGTAAATGGCGAATATCAGGGGGATTTTGCTGAAATTCAAAACTCTGTCAACATGACCGGGTCCGAAATACAGAGCTATATTGCAGAAATCTCTGATGTATTGCAGGAAATATCCAAAAACAATTTAGATGTAGAGATTAACCGGGACTACCTCGGTGACTTCGACCAGATGAAGCAGTCTATCAATTACATAGTGGATTCTTTTAACAGTATCATTGGTGAGATTCAACAGTCTGCAGAACAGGTCGGGGCTGGCGCGCAGGAGGTTTCCGATGCCAGTCAGAGTTTATCCCAGGGGTCTACGGAACAGGCCAGCTCTGTTGAGGAAATCTCTGCCACAGTTACCCAGGTTGCTGAACAGACCAAGCTCAATGCGGTCAATGCCAATAAAGCCAATGACATCTCAGTTAAGGCCAAAACACTGGCGGAGCGTGGTAATGAGCAAATGAAGGATATGCTGATGGCTATGACCGATATTAATGAGTCTTCGAACAGTATTTCAAAAATAATTAGAGTGATTGATGATATCGCCTTTCAAACCAATATTTTGGCTCTCAACGCGGCAGTCGAGGCCGCCAGAGCTGGGGAGCATGGCAAAGGATTTGCCGTGGTTGCTGAAGAGGTGCGTAGCTTGGCGGCCCGAAGCGCAGAAGCAGCTAAGGAAACCACTGATATGATTGAAAACTCTATTGAAAAGGTCAATGATGGCACCTCAATTGCCAATGAAACGGCGCAGGCTTTAGAGAATATCGTCTCAAGCATTACAGAGGTTGGAGAAATAGTGGAGGACATTGCTGAAGCCTCTAATGAGCAAGCCTCGGCGATGGCTCAGATCAGCGATGGTATTATTCAAATCTCTGATGTAACCCAGGCTACGACAGCAACTGCTGAAGAGAGTGCTTCAGCCAGTGAAGAGATGGCCTCACAGGCAGAGGCGCTGCAAAATCTGGTGGGGCAGTTTAGCCTCAGGCAGCAGGAGGAAATAGTTAATCCAGTTAACCGTATTGCTGTTAAAGAAGCAGCAGCAACCTCAGAGCAAAACAGGCGCAAGCCGGAGCTGGAAATCTCACTTGATGATAAAGATTTTGGTAAATACTAAACAGTCTGCTCCAAGAGTCAAAAAAAATGGCTAGTTTTTACGTGTATGAGATAACAAAAAGATAAAAACGGGAGAAGAAAAATGAAATATTTAAGTAACATGAAGCTAGGAGCTAAAATAAGCTTTTTAACTGTTATTGTAGCCGCTGTCATATTCATTGGTCTGACATTTTACATCGTGTCATATGTCAGAGGCAGTGAACTGGAATCAGCTTATAAATACAGTGAAGCTTTAGCTAAGGATAATGCTTCTGTCGCTGCAGCCGAGCTGGAAAGCGCTTTGGATACAGCCAGAATCCTGGCTCAGGTAATGAGTGGGTACGAAAATATTGCACCGCAGGATCGGAGAGAGTATTATAACTCAATCCTGAAGCAGGTAGTTGAATCCGATGAAAAAATGCTTGGAGCCTGGACCCGCTGGAAACCATATGCCCTCGATGATTTGGACAATGAATATAAAAACACCGAAGGGCACGACAAAACAGGGGCATTTGCCCCTCATTGGATCAGAAGCTCATCTGGAATAAAAGTTCGGCCTTTGCAACTCTATGATAGTACCAATATCAGCAGTTACAATCAATTTATGGTCATCAATGAGTTGGCCCTTGATCCCTACGAATTAGAGATTGACGGGCAAAAGAAATTGGTCACTTCTCTGGTGGTGCCGATAAAAGACGCCAATGGGCGGGTGATGGGGGTCACCGGCGTAGATATGGCTTTGGATACCTTGCAGTCGCTCCAGTTCAGCTTTGGAGAATACACCGATTACTACTATTTTTTAATGTCTAACAATGGGCAGTATGTGATTCACCAAGAAGATTATGTAGGAAGGAATTTTAAAGAGATTGGCTCCAGTGGCGATGAGGCCTCAGAGGTGTTTGAGGCAATCAATGCGGGAGAGGTACACAGCTTTAGGAGTCAAAGCACAATAATTTTCTCAAAGTGCTGGTATACATTTGTTCCGGTCAAGATTGGCAATATTAATGCCCCCTGGGCTTTTGGCTTTGTGGTAGAAATGGACGAATTAACTGCCCAGTCTAATGGTACTATCATACTTTTAATCGCAATCTTCCTACTGGTACTTATTGCAATGGCCGTTTCAATAGTTTTTGTCGTTTCCAAGGTAGTTACCAAGCCTATCTCTAATCTTGTTCAGCAGGCCAATAAACTAGCAATGGGCAAAACTGATTTAGAAATTGATACCCGGTCTAAAGACGAGTTAGGCGATTTAATGCGATCTTTCCAGTCATTAGTAAAGAATATCAAGCAGCAGGCCAAATATGCTGAGCAGATTGCCAGAGGTAATTTAAAAATAGCAATTAAGCCCCGTTCTGATCAGGACGTACTCTCAAAGAGCATGCAATATGTGGTTCAAACCCTGAATAAACTGGTGGCTGAAGCTGAAACTCTAACTAAAGCTGCGGTCAAAGGTGACCTGACTACTCGAGGCAATGAAGCTATCTTTAGAGGTGGCTACCAAGATATTGTTGCTGGTTTCAACAATACCCTCGATGCCATGGGTACCCCGATCAATGAGGCCACGGCGGTGCTGAGCAGGATAGAGCAGGGTAACCTGGGAGCCAGAATGATCGGCAATTATCAAGGTGATTTTGCCAAAATTAAAACAGCAGTTAATACTACCGGGCAAGAGCTCCAGAGCTATATTGCTGAAATATCTGATGCTTTAAGCAAGATGGCCGAAAGTAACCTGGATGTTCATATTACTCGAGAGTATTTGGGTGACTTTAATCAAATGAAATTATCTATTAACAATATTAGTGATTCGTTTAATGTTGTTGCTTCTGAGCTGCAAAACACCTCAGAGCAGGTTGAGTCCGGAGCCATTGATGTAGCCAACACCAGTCAAGTTTTAACCCAGGGATCTGCCGAGCAGGCCAGCGCAGTTGAAGAGATCTCCGCTGTCATTACGCAGGTATCCAGTCAGACAAAGCAGAATGCTCTCAATGCCAATGAAGCCAATGATATCGCCGTAAAAGCCAAGTCTATGGCTGAACAGGGCAATCAACAGATGAAAGACATGCTCATGGCCATGAATGGTATCAGCCAGTCGTCAAACAATATTTCTAAGATAATCAGGGTTATTGATGGTATTGCTTTCCAGACCAAAATCCTGTCTTTGAATGCAGCCGTTGAAGCTGCCAGGGTTGGTGAACATGGCAAGGGCTTTGCAGTAGTGGCTGAAGAAGTCAGAAGCTTGGCGGCCAGAAGTACCAACGCTGCCCAGGAAACGACTGATTTAATTGATGATACCTTGAAAAGAGTAAATGAGGGAACTGCTATTGCTAATGCCACAGCTGAAGCCTTAGATAAAATTGTTACTCAGATAACTGCTGCAGGTGAAATTGTGGAGGAGATTGCTGAAGCTTCTAACGAACAGGCATCTGCCATTGAAGAGATCAGTCAGGGTATTATGCAGGTTTCTCAGGTGACTCAAGCTAATACTGCCACCGCAGAACAGAGTGCAGCTGCCAGTGAAGAGATGTCTTCGCAGGCTCAACTTCTCAACGACTTAGTCGGCCAGTTCACGTTAAAGAGCAACGAAATTGACAGAGACCAATTATCTGCCATTCAGGAGGAACAGACAGCTTTGTCAGAAGTAGCGGTAGTTGACGATCTGAATAGTGGAAATGAAGCAGAGCAGCAATCTGATAATGAGGATGTTGAAACAGACAGCCTGACGACGGAGGAGAATAGTACCACAGAAAGTGATCCGACAGCTACTGAATTCGGTGACGAGTTAGATGAACTAGCAGAAGAGATCGATAATATCAATGAAACTGATCGGCAAGCGGCAACTGAACAGAATGATCTTGTTTTAGATGAGGAAGATATTGAAATTATAGATGAAGTTGATCAGGAGGACGAGCCGGAACAGGATCAGACCTTAGATTATCTTGAAAACGATAATGCTCAGGCTTTCCTGCAAAATCTAACCGGTAATAGCTTTACCCAGAAAGAAGTTGAAACCGACAGCAGCACAGGAAATGACACTAAAAAAAGATTACAGGATCTGGGCAAAAAACTTAAAAACAAGCTAAATCTCTGGAATAAAGAGAAGTAGACACCAGCCAAGGCCGGTACTAAGCACATACAGAAGGAGAGTTGTAAATGGTTAATGAAGCCAGGTCTTTATTTGATATGGATTTACAGGAGGAAAAGAAACTGACCTTCACGTTAGGCAAAAAAATATATGGCCTTGATATCGGTCATGTACGTCAAATAATCGGTCTGCAAAACATCACGAAAGTGCCCAAGCAGCCGGCATATGTTAAGGGCATTATTAATCTCCGGGGCCAGATAATACCGATTATCAGCATCCGCCAGCGTTTTAAAGAGGATGAAATTCCTTATGACGATCGCACATGCATCATTATCCTGGATGTTAATGATATTACCATTGGCATTATCGTTGATAGAGTGACCGAGGTGGTAAATATTAAAGAAGATGATATTGCTGCTGTCCCGGAGTTCGACAATGGTATTGAAAATAACTTTATTAAAGGTGTAGTCAAAATTAACGGAAAGATAATAATCTTGTTAAACAGCAATGAGATAGTTAAACACGACAAGGCCAGCTACAATAATGTCACAGCCAGTTCTGCACTGGTTAGTTAAACAAGCCTAAAAAACGGGCCAACAACTTTGGCCCCTTTTTGACTGAAAATTGCTTAACAAACAGAGATTAAAGCAAAGATCAAATTGCCGTTGGCTAATAGTAATGCTGAAGCAGAGTAGAGTTAATAAAATTAACATAAAATAATAATTAATTAAAAAATAAGTTAATATTTTGTGATAAATTGCCGATGAACAATACTGGGACATAATTTAAATGAACTATAAAGGCACTTATTAACAAATAATTTAATAAAAATTTAATTACAGACAGGATTATCTGAATAGTTATTGAGAGTTGATTCAAAACAGCTACCTACCAGCTCTTCGATATCATACCGGATAAAGCTCGATTATAAAATTTTACACATTAAACTTAACTTTAATATACCTGCTTCAGTTAAACACTTAGTTAGTTACCAAAGAGCAGCAGAAATCTCACTGATATTCTGTATCAGGTTAAAAACC